>JANYDX010000497.1 GCA_025363395.1 Verrucomicrobiota bacterium | reverse complement strand
CCCGTGCCGGCCGCCCCTTGGTTGGCCAGACCGGTAAACCAAATTTCCGCGAAGTGCAGGCGTACGACATAAGGTGAATTGGGGTTCAGCCCCGTGATCGTGTAAGCGTTCGGGCCCCAGCGTTCAGATTGATACGCTGCGGCGGGTGCCGGGCTGGTCACGCCCGTCGTCGCGATTGTATTGGTGCTCACCGCGACCGTACCGCCGGTGAAATAGGCGTCGGCGATAAAGGTGCCGACCGCCGGACCGCCGGCATTGATGCGCAGGGTGCTGGTGCCGGGATTAATGGTTAGGCTCAGCGTTGCCGTGCCGGTCCCCGTGGTGTTGGTGGCGCTTAGGACCACCGCGCTCGTGCCTGTTGCAGTCGGGGTTCCGGAAATCAATCCGCTCGAGGTGTTGATGCTCACTCCTGCGGGCAAGCCCGTCGCATTGTAGCTCGTCGGAGCATTCGTGGCGGTGATTTGATAGGTGAACGCCGTGTTGATTTGTCCGCTCGCGGTGGTTGCACTCGTGATCGCCGGAGCCAAGGGGTTGATGGTGAGGCTCAACGTTGCCGAGCCGGTGCCGCTTGCATTGGTCGCCCCCACGGTAACAGTGTTCGTGCCCGCGGTCGTAGGCGTGCCGGAGATCAACCCAGTGACGGAGTTGACACTCAGCCCGGCCGGCAAGCCGGTGGCGCTAAAACTCGTCGGGCCATTCGTCGCGGAAATCTGGTAGCTGAATGCCGTGCCGACTTGGCCGGTCGCGGTTGGGCTGCTCGTGATGACAGGGACCGGTGGCTTGATGGTCAGGCTCAGCACCGAGGTGCCCGTTCCCGTCGCATTGCTCGCACTCAGAGTGATTGCACTGGTCGACGCCATGGTGGGTGTGCCCGAGATCAGTCCGGTGGAAAGGTTCATACTCAGCCCGGCTGGCAAGCCGGTGGCGTTGAAACTGGTCGGCGCATTTGAAGCGGTGATTTGATAACTGAACGCCGTGCTCACCTGCCCAGTGGCGGCGGTCGCACTCGTGATGACCGGGGCCGCAGCAGTCACGGCGATGAGTTCGAGGCCGCTGATTTTGGGCTGGTCGGCCGCACCGACTGCGAATTGCACGGTAATCTGACCGGCCGCGCTGGAAGTCGCTGAAAATTCCTTCACGATGGCTTTGTTGGCGCCACCGGCCGAGGCGAGCACATCGAAATTCGTCAGCACTTGGGTGCCATTGATCAAGACGTTAAACTGACGTTGGCCGGCATTCGCCCAATAGGTTTCAGCGAAATGCAAACGCACGTTGTAGGTCGAGCTGGGGATGAGCCCAGGAATCGCGTAGGTGCAGTTACCCCAGCGCTCGGTTTGATACACGGCGGCGGGAGCCGGAGCGGTGACGCCCGTGGTCGTGATCGTGTTCGTGCTGGTCGCGGCGGTGCCGCCGGAAAAATTGGCGTCGGCGATGAAACTGCCGACGGCCGGACCGCCGGAATTGATCGCCAGGCTGGTGGTGATGGGGAGAACTTCGAGGCCGCTGATCTTGGGCTGATCAAGCGATCCTGCGACAAATTGAATCACCATCTGGCCCGAGGTGTTGGCGGAGGCCGAAAATGTCTTCGCGACCGCCTTGTTCGCCGCTCCCGCCGTGGCAAAAATATCGAATTCAGTCAGCACCTGCAGACCGTTTATGACCACATTGAATTTTCGCAGATTCGCGGCGGTGAAATAGATTTCTGCGAAGTGCAGCCGGACATTGTACGTCGCCCCGGCCGTCAGCGCCCCGATGGTGTAGCTTTGCGCACCGTAGCGCTCGGTTTGATACACGGCCACGGGCGCCGGATTGGTGACCGCCGAGGTGTCGATCGCATTGGCCGACGGAGTCGCGACGAGGCCGCCGCCAAAGCTGTTGTCGGCGGTCCAGACATTACCCTGGCCATCCGTCGCGGTATTGCCGCCGCTATTGATTCGGATACCAGGTGTGGCGGAGTGCGCCGCGAGGGCGCTGATACAGAAAAGGGCTAACGCACCGAGCGTCGTCCGAATGTTTCTCAAGGAGGGGATTGGGGGTGTCATGGTTTTTCTTCCGGGGTGGGTTTTGGGGGATGAGGATGAACTCCGCGCGACCGAATACTGGGGTGAGTCAGCGACGTGGGGTTGGGGATCTGCGGAGACTGATACCCTCATGGTGTTTCCGGCCAACTCCTCCTTTGAGCTTTTCTGTGCACTCAGGTGAATAAGCAAAATTCATTGGTCTGGGCGGGCGGGTCGATCCATGGCCTTGGGGCTCGTGTTTCGGCGGGCCGGGCGTTGCCGCAATTTTGGACCAAGCCGAATCCGGTGATGCCAATGCTCCCGAAGCTTCGTTGCTGCCATTGGCGGGGCAGGCGCTAAAGCACCATGCCTTCAACCGGGCGAACTGCTGCACAATCGATGTGCCGAAGTGTCTTCTTACAGACTCAGCTTAGGTCAATCCTGAGAGTGGAACAATACTCCAGCGTGATTTTCTGAAAACACCCCGTCCCTGGTTGGTGATGAATTTCAGGGCCTTGGTTTCACGCTGGCCACGCTGCCCCGGGTCCATTCAAAGCGAAATCCACCCGCTGGTTGATCAAACGTGGCGCCCAGGACGTACGACTCTCCCGCCGGCAACGTTTCCTGGGGAGCTGCCGCCGCCCTTGCTTCTGCGGTCGGTTGGTTTGAAGCCTTCATTAAATGCATGGCAAATCAGACCACCCCGAAGGTCAAGCGCCACAGTGAGAATCGCCGGCTCGACGTGCTTTGAGCGCAACGGGCTGCCTTCACTCCACCGACCATCCCCCCGCAGCCTTCCTGTATTCGCACTTCGTTTCGCCCGCTGTACCGCCCAGCGCTGAAATTCGCGTGCCTTCGCGTTTATTCGCGGTTTCCATGACTTGCTCACCGCCATGCCATCGTCCGACGCCCCCGACCTCCCCGCCTATTTTGCCCGCATCGGCTACACCGGCCCGCGCGAGCCGACCCTCGCCGTGCTGCGTACGCTGCAGCTTCAGCATGTCATAACGGTGCCATTCGAAAATCTCGACGTGTTGCTCGGACGACGCATCGCCATCGATCCAACAAGCATCGAACAAAAAATCGTGCGCGATCGGCGCGGCGGTTACTGCTTTGAGCAAAATTCACTTTTTCGGGACGTGTTGCAGGTAATCGGGTTTAAGGTCACGCCGTTGCTCGCGCGCGTGCGCTGGCAGGTGCCGGCCGATTATCGCACGCCGCTCACGCACATGGTGCTGTGCGTCGAAGTGGAAGGCCGGTCGTGGCTGGTGGATGTCGGCATGGGCGGAGTCGGGCCCACCAGCCCGCTCGCGCTCGACACCGAAAACGAGCAAACCACGCCGCACGAGCCGCGCCGGCTACTTCGCGAGGAAGCGACGGTCCGGCATCAACTCCACTCCGGCACCGAATGGCTCGATGTCTATGAATTTTCTTTGAGCGAGCCTGCACCGATGGATTTCGAACTTGGCAACTGGTACAGCTGCACGCACCCAAAGGCGATTTTCCTGAACAATCTTCTGGTCACCCGTGTCGAGCGCGACCGCCGCGTGATCATCTACAACTGCGACTTCACGTATCGTTATCCCGATGGTCGCGCCGAGACGAA
>JANYDX010000485.1 GCA_025363395.1 Verrucomicrobiota bacterium | reverse complement strand
TTTGCCACCAGCTGAGACGGGTGAAGAAACGTGGGAAGTGGTGGTGGACGATATTCGGACGGATGAAGAGCGGGCCGATCACCGGGGTTTCCTCCGTGAAGTAGGCGTCCTCCGCCCAGTGAATGACGCCGGCGAGGAAATCGGCGAAAAGGACGACGGCGATGAGCTCAAGGGCGATGGCGGAAACGGTGATGAATGCACTCATACAATGTGGGATTGGCTGGGTTTGGCTGAGCGCCTACAGAATATCCGAAACCGTCTGGGAGCGTGATTTGATAAGCCTGATGGCCGGCATCGTTTTTGGTGATGGGGGGTGGACGGACCCGAAAACGGCATTGCGCGGCAATGGCGTAACGGACTCCTTGGGGTTGCATGAATGTCCATCACCTCGAGCTATTCTATTATGTGGCCAGGCACGGAGGGATCAGCGCGGCGGTGCGGAAGATCCCGTACGGCATCCAGCAGCCGGCGGTAAGCGGCCAGATGGGCAAGCTGGAGCAGGACGTCGGCGTGAAGCTGTTTGAGCGGAGTCCGTTCCGGCTGACTCCCGCAGGGGCGCGATTGTTTGCCCATGTGCAGCCGTTCTTCGAGGGATTGGATGAAGTCGCGGGAGAGCTGCGCCGGGCGGCGCAGCCGGAATTGCGCATCGGCGGGGCTGAAGTCGTGTTGCGCGACCATCTGCCGGCGGTAGTGCAGGGGTTGCGGGCGGACTTTCCCAAGCTGCGCTTCAGTCTGCGGACGACGGGCTTTCAGGCGGAAGTGGAAGCCTGGCTGAGGGCGGGGCTCATCGATGTGGCCTACACGCCGTTGCCGGCGAGAGTGCCGGCCGGTCTGCAAATGACGCGCTTCACCACCCTGCCGATGGTGCTCCAGGTGCACCGGAAATCAGAAATTAAATCAGCGGATGAGCTCTGGGCGCGGAAACGAATCACGGAACCGCTGATCTGTCTGCCGGAGAATTCCGAGATCGTGCGGGGATTTTTTCGCGTGCTCAAGCGGCGCGGGGTGAGCTGGCCCCAGCTGGTTGAGACGACTTCGCTCGACCTCGTGACGCGTTACGTGGCCAACGGCGACGGGATCGGCTTGAATCTACTGGTGAACCCCAAGGCGAAGTCACGCGAAGTCCGGGTGCTCCCGCTGCCCGGATTTGCACCCGTGACGATGGGGGCGTTGTGGCGCGGGGAGGCCACGGCGCTGCAAACGGCGGCGATTGAGGGCGGGCGCACCTATGCGCAGAAAGTCTGGCCGGAGCAGGCGGGGTGACCAGGGACGCGGGGGCAAAGGCTCGCCGGCTTTGCCGGGAAATTGCGTCTTGGGAGGATTCAAAAATGCTGTGAATTTCCCGGCGTTAGTGCCTGCGGTGGATGGAATCGGGGGACCGGAAGGGATGGATTGAAAAGCCGCGCTAAAGCTTGGCGTAGATAAGCCGTTATTGTCTGTAACCAAGGAAGGAACCAAGTCCATGACGGACCATAAACTCATAGATCTCCCAGAAATCAGACTGCCCCGCGACTTAGCGTGGCGCGTCAAATTCATCCAAGCGGTCGAGGAGCATATCCGACACCTGGGCGTGGAGGGACATTTTCAGGCGCCGCGTTTCTTTGGGTATTATTTTTGCGGCCGGTACCCCGTGGTGTTGGCGAGACACTGGAAGGTCACGCTGGATGCGGCCCCGCTGCTTTGCCGGTTACTGCACATTCTGGAAGGCTTGACCAATGACCAGTTCAGCATCGTGGCGAAATCTGAGGACACCGTGCCCGACTATCTCCTGGTGCATGACCGCCACGACGGGGCGTGCTGGCTCTGGGGTTTTGATGAAGGCCGGCGCTTTGTCGAAGCGCACGAGCCCGTGGCAAATCAGGGTCATGGCCACGATGAAGTCATCGAGGACGGGGAAGACAATGGCCGGAAGCTGCTGGGGCCGTAAAGCGGCTGGTCGGCGCTATGATTTGGCGGAAATTTTTTTCCGGGATCGGGCGTGTTAAAAATAACGCGCCGTTTTTTGTGCCCGCAAATGCGGCGGCAGATTAGGGATAATCCGCCCTAACGTGCTGAGCAAAAAATCCAGCCTGCGGGCCGCGTGATGGCTCGTGATTCGGCCGATTGGTTCAATTGATGAACATTGCCTCGTTGGTCTGGAAGAGAGCGTGGGCGAGTTTCGTCCATGTGTCCTCCGGGCCGCCGTAGGAAATATTGCTGCCCACCGGCCGCGGATCGGCGGCGTATTTGGCCTTGGGATTGGCGGCGGCCTGTTTGGCTCGGCGCGCTTCCTGGATTTTTTCGCGAGTGTTTTTCGTGGCGGGAGATTCCGGAATATCCAAGTCCTTGCCGGCGGGATTGGCGCGGACGTAGCTGACGCCGAGTTGAATTTCCTGTTCGTTCGGTGGCCGCTGAAAAATTGCCAGATAGAGCGAGGTGACGCGTTCCTCATCCCGTTCAAGGCTGGCGAACTCGGGCCGGTGGGTGAGTTTGCGGGCGGTTTCGATGACGAGCGGGCTGTTCATCAGGAAAAGCGCCTGCTGTGGCACGGTGGTATCGTAGCGTTTGCCGGAGGGGGTGTCGGGATTGGGAAAATCGAACTGGGTCAACAGCTCCGGCGGATTGCGGCGATCAATGTAGGTGTAAACCGAGCGGCGCTTGCCGAAGGCGTCGCTCGCGGGCGTGATTGACTTGCCGCCGACCGTGCGGTCGAGCGTGCCGGAGATCGCGAGAAGGGAATCGTAGACTTCCTCGAAATCCAGTCGGCGAAGATTCGCGCGCCACAGGAGTTTGTTGTTTGGGTCGAGGGCGACGGCTGTTGGATTGGGTGCGCTGGTTTCCTGATAGGTGCTGCTCAAGACGATGGTGCGGTGAAGCTGTTTGATGGACCAGCCCGACTCGACGAATTGGGCCGCGAGCCAGTCGAGGAGTTCGGGAT
>JANYDX010000446.1 GCA_025363395.1 Verrucomicrobiota bacterium | reverse complement strand
GTCCCGATCAGTTTGGTCCTTCGCGCGTGCGTGAGATCCTCCGGTACTTTCAGCGCACCTCACGTGGGGAACACTTACTGCCGGCTCGTATCCCGCGTTACTACGACCGCTGCTGACTCCTGCTGGTCCGCCGTCACGATTGCTCGTGACGTTGCCGTTTGATCGCCCGCGCGATGGACGGCTCGCCGGGCAGGTCTCCCCGGGTAAGAGCGTGAACTTTCGCGACACAACCCCAGGCTTTACCTGTGACGCTAACACCGGGACTTCGCTCTGTCGTGCGAGCTCATCCACGTCACCGGCCTCATAGCCCATTGTTCCGGCTCTTCGCTATCCGCTAAGACCGGTCTTGTCGGGTCCGCCTCGGAACTGTTCGTGGGCTCGTTGGTTTGACGCCAGCTTCTTTCCCACCCGGCCTCGCGACCGCGCAGTTGCTTTTCTAATGCTTTCACTTTCATTTTGGTATCTTGCATCGAGGACTTTCACCTCGTCAGTTCACGCCCATGCCGTGCACACACCAGAGTGCTACAGACAACAACGGGGCTGCGCCCCATCGTGTCTGATCACAATCGTTCTGCAAAGAAGATGACCGCAAACGAGAGTTCAAAGGTGAGCAGCAAAGAAGAGCTGGCGGCATATCTAGACGTAATCTTGCGCGACCACGCCCAGAACGGAAAGAAATGGGAGAATCGAGACTTTCCAAGTTTTATCGAAGCACTTCAGCGCTGGCTCGAAGATAGCGACGGCTACTATGAAAACCGCAAAGAAGATGCCGCCACGATCTCACCATGGCGGCGTGTTGCGGATGACATCGCCGCTGCGCGAATTTACAAATGAAGACAGAGCCCAATCGGGTAGCCGCGAGTGCTTAGCTTCCGGCCCCCACACCCCCCGGCGTAGGGGTCCGTACCGGGCGGTTCCGATCTGATTACCGTTTCGTTTCAGGGTTCGCCGATACTTCCGTAGTCGGCGTCGTCTGGTCCGGGTAATGATAGGCATCCATGTGGCTTGCAGGTTGGGCACGCCTTGTTCGTCCAGCCACTCGTTCGTCAGCGCCGCTTGCACAATACTGTTCGTGCTCATGCGCCAGCATCCTTTCCGCCTGCGCGAGGCCATGGAGACTTCGCGGGGATCAGCGCCCAGCTTTTCGAAGGCTCCGGTGGATTGAATCCCTACGGAATAAATCCGCTCGCCTGCGGACGCCGCATCAGGGTTAACGAGAAGATGAATCCCGTCGTTCAACTGGACCGCACCGGATGCGGCATCGCCTGCGTCGCCACCCTCACCCGCAAAAAATATGCTCGCGTGAAGAAAGAGGCCGCGAAGCTCGATATTGTCGTAACCGACCCCAAACTTTGGACCGACACCAGGCAGGTCAGACGGCTCCTGGCCCGATTCAACATTCCAGCAAAGAAGGAAAATGACTTTGTTTCCTGGGGCACATTACCCGATCGCGCACTACTGGCGATCAAGTGGCATCGCGGGAAGTCCGGGCCTGCCTGGCATTGGGTCCTATTTGTCCGAGACGTTTCGGGGGCGTATGTGCTCGATCCCAAGAAAACTCTTCGTACCAATCGGCGCACCGATTTTGGTCGCATGAAACCCATGTGGTTCGTTCGCGTGAAAACCAAATAACCAATCAGGCGGCCGGAAGGGACAAAAATATCCGGTGCAAGTTTACCCGCCGTGGCAATCGCAGGGGCATTTTAAATCAAGGGGCGTAGTCAACTCCTCTCGGGCCGGACGGACGATCCACCTGCGGTGTAGCATACACCACGCAATCACTCGCGCGTGCGGGCGGCAGGGCTATCTCTGGCTACTGCACCTCTCGTGCTACCCTGATTCAAATCACCCCGATACGAATCACACCGGCGCAGTCCCGCCAGTGCGTGTTAACCTCAAAGTCATCCCGATGAAAACCTCCCCGCGCCTTCTCGGCGTTTTGTGCAGCGGCCTGCTGGCCGCTTTGATCCCGGCCTCCACCCTCCACGCCACTTTCGCCAAGGGCGCCGACGTCAGCTACCTCCCGCAGATGGAAGCCAACGGCTACATCTGGAAGGACAAGAAGGGCGCGCAGAAAGATCTGCTCGTGATCCTCAAGGATTATCAAATCGATTCCATCCGCCTGCGCACGTGGGTCAACCCGTCGAGCGATTCACACGCTGGGCACTGCAGCATCTCCGAAACCGCCGCGTTGGCGAAGCGCTGCAAGGCGCTCGGTTATCGCATCATGATCGATTTCCATTTCTCTGATTCCTGGACCAGCAAGGGCACCCAGAAACCACCGGCCGCCTGGGCGAACATGACCTATTCGCAAATGCTGCAGGCGATGAACGATTACGTTTATCATTCCATGAATGTCCTGAAGTCCAACGGCATCTCGCCCGAATGGGTGCAGATCGGCAATGAGGAGAATCTCGGTATTTGCACGCCGACCGGCAGCGTCAGCTCGAATCCGGCTCAGATGACCGGTCTGCTCAATGCCGCCTACAACATGGTAAAGTTGGTTTCTCCGTCCACCAAGGTCATCATCCACCTCGCGAGCCCGCAGGATCTGTCCGCCAACGAAGCTTGGTTTGACAAGTACAAGGCCGTTGGCGGCAAGTGGGATATCTGTGGATTCTCCTCCTACCCGTCCTCTTCCCTTGTTTCCAACTTAGTCGCCGATATCAAAACCATGGGCCAGCGTTACGGCAAGGAAGTGATGGTGGTCGAGACCGGCGGTCCGGTGACCAATCCAAACGAGAGCTACAATGTCGTGAACAATTATATCGACGGCATGCGCGCCATTTCTTCCACCCAGGGAGGCGTCTTCTACTGGGAGCCCGAGCGCTATGCCCCCTGGACTGACGGCGCGACACAGAACGGCGCCTGGGACTCGACGACGAAAAGGCCCACGCACGCGATGGACGCGTTCCTCAACTAAGAGTGATTCCTGATGCTAGGGCTCCGCTTGCAACGCGGCCCGGCGCAAGCACCGGCCCTAGCCCCACCATTTTGAAATGCATTTACCGGAAAAAAGTGCCTTCGAAATGATTTCAGCAACGCTCTTGTCATCCTGAACAAAGCGAAAGATCCCCGTCGACGAGCGCGATGTCGCCTGCGAACACCTGGATCCTTCGCAGGGTTTAGGATGACAATCCTCTTTTTCGGAACTTCGTGAGCGACCGCAGTTTCTTTAAATCAACATCCGCAATGCGCGCCAACTCCACCACCCAAGGCTGGTCCACGCTCACACTTTTCAGCGTGGGCGCTGCGCTTGGTTTGCTCGGCTATCTAACCGGACTACGGAAGCACCCGGCGGCGATTTCCGAAACCAAAGAACACATCTCCGCTCCCATCTGTAAGACGACTGGCGCCCCGGAACCCGCGGCAAATTCCCACTCACCGCCGGTATCCGGGGACGAACGGTCGCATCCCGCGGATGAATCCGCTCCAGGAATGCGCTCACCAGCGTCCGAGAAAGATCGCGCCTCGTGGATCGAAAAGCTTGCTGCCAGCGATCATCGCCAAGCTTTGGCTCTCGCGTCGGCCGAGCCCAACTGGCGGTTGCGCACTCTCCTGCGCAATGCCGCCCTGCGTGGCTGGGCTTCCGCCGAGCCCGCCGCCGCCGCCCAATTCGCGCTCACACTGCCCGAGCACGAACGCCGCGAAGCGGTGGCCGCCATATTCCTGGGCGCGAGCCACCAGCCGGAAACTGCGGCGACCCTCGCCGAGAAACTTTGCGCCCAGGATCCAGCTCTGGCCGAGGATCACGGCCGCGCCCTGATCGACGCACTCGCCGAAGTCGGGGCCTTTCCAGTTCTCACCCGTTTCGCCGCGACCGAGGCCTCCAGCCGCAGCGCAGAGTGGTTAAGAGCCACCTTTGGCAAATGGGCGGAGCGGCAGCCGGCCGCGGCCCTGCAGGCGTTCGACTCGCTGCCATCCACGGCCGCCCGCGAGGCGGCGTTCCAAGGATTGGTTCTCGGCTGGTCGATGGCCGATCCGCGCGAACTCGCCGCCTACGCCGCCACTCTGCCGACAGGCGAAAATCGTTCGCTCGCGATGCAGCAGGCGCTCACGCAGTGGATGAACCATGATGTGGAATCCGCGGCGAAATGGGTGATGCGATTCGATCCCGGCCCGGAGTTCGATCTGAGCGCCTCCACGGTTGCAACCAACCCGAAGCTGATTGTCCAACAGCCGGCAGTGGCGCTGGGCTGGGCGCAAAGCATCCTCGAGCCGGCGCTGCGGGAAACCACTCTCACGACTCTGGCCCGGCAATGGGCCGGAAGCGACCGGGGGGCCGCGCGTCGCCTGATCGAGCAGACCACGGGACTTTCAGCCGAGGATCGGCGCGTATTGCTCGCAGGCGTGGATGCTCCCGCGATGGCCGAGTACTGAAATTTCGGCTCTGGACAAAGTTTCGGAACTGCAGGAGCGGCGAATTAGTTTCACCGTGTCTTGCACATTGGGTGATTATTTTCGGCTGTAGGTCGGGGTTATCACCGACGCATTTTACCACCCTGTCGGGCATAAAACCCGAACTACAAGTGGAGCAAGTACAAACAAAACACGCCCGAAGGCGGCGTTCCACGTTAACACCCGCGTCCATTCTATGCCGTGAACCCCATCTGCTCCGCCAGCATTTCGCCGTGCATCGGCTCACCGGCGAGATACCGCTGCGCCTCGGCCACCATAAACCGGCCCATGCGCCGGCATTCGGGGCCGAGGCTCCCGGCGATGTGCGGCGTGACCACCACGTTGGGCAGCGCCAGCAGTGGCGACGAGGCCGGCACCGGCTCTGCCTGCACGACGTCCAGCACGGCAAAAATATCCGGCCGCCGGCAGAGCACTTCCATCATTTCGATTTCATGCACCACCCCACCGCGCGCCGTATTGATAAACACCGCCCCCGCTTTCATGCGGGTGAAATGGGACGCGCGCAGCACCTCCGTGGTCTCCGGCAGCAGCGGCATGTGACAGGAGATAACATCCGCCCGTTGGAAAACCTCGTCCAGCGAACACAACTCGACATTAAGCAAATGAGCTACTTCGGGCTCGATCACTGGATCATAGGCGATCACGCGAACGTCTAGCGTACGGAGCCGCTCCGCCACCTGCCGCCCGATCCGCGAGAGTGAAAGTAGTCCGACCGTGCTGCCATAGGCGCCCGGCATCGTCGGGTCCGTCCGGCGGTAGTTGCGCAGCACCCGTAATTCAAACAGGCGCTGCCAGGTGTGTTTCAGGGAGAAAATTATCGCCGCCAGGGTGTATTCCGCCACCGGGATCGCGTTGGCTTCTGCTGCCGTGGTCAGTCGCACACCCCGCTGCCACATGGCTGGAGTTACAAACGTCCGTACCGTTCCCGCCGCATGAAACACGATCCGGCAAGACGGTAAAAGGTCGAGCATCGCCTCGTCCAGCACGGGCATGCCCCAACTGGAAAAGACCGCCTCCACGCGGGATAAATCTCCGCGATGAGACGGCAGGTTAAGGGCGGTCAACGGCGGAGACTCAAAAATCCAGAATCCATCCAGCGCTGCGCGTTCCTCCGGTCCGTACACGAGCGGCAGGACATTGTCGTCCATCAGAAAAATTGCGTTCAATTGCTTTTGCATGAAGGGAAAGTTCAGTAACCCGAAGCCTGTCCCGCAGTGGTCCGACGGCAGGAGTCTGCCAGCAGGCGATTTCGCGTTTGGTCCGTGCGGGGGC
>JANYDX010000401.1 GCA_025363395.1 Verrucomicrobiota bacterium | reverse complement strand
GATGAAAATCCGGCCGTTATCCTTGAGCAAGTCCGCGCGTTCCATGCCGGGACCGCGAGGCTTGGCTCCGACGAGGAGGCACCAATTGGCGTCCTTGAAGCCGACTTCGGCCTTGTCGGTTTGGATAATGCCCTTGAGCAGGGGAAACGCGCAGTCGTCGAGTTCCATCGCGACGCCTTCCAGCGCCTTCAGGGCTTTTTCGATGGGGGCTTCGATGAGTTGGAGGATGACCGGTTGGTCGGGTCCAAACATCGCTCCGGAAGCGATGCGAAAAAGTAGCGAGTAACCAATCTGGCCGGCGGCACCGGTAACTGCGACACGGATGGGGGTATTCATAATTAGGGTGAGAATTTGGTCGGAGCAGGACGAAAGAATTTTTAAATGGGCGGATTAAAACGACGGCTAATTCCAACTAGAAAAATCTTCAGTGCTTAGTTCAGGCATGCACTCAAGGGTCAGGGGAAGCGCGGATCTAATGAGGTGTGGATTTCGCGGACGAGGGCTTCAGTGGTTTTCCAGTCGATGCATGCATCGGTGATCGACACGCCGTAACGCAGTTTATCTTTCGGTTGAGGAAAGGGTTGGCTACCAGCCTCAAGATTGCTCTCCACCATCGCACCGATGATCGAGGTATTTCCTTCTCCAATTTGGGAGAGAATCTGGCGCATCACCTCGGGTTGCCGTTCGGGCTGTTTCGATGAATTGTCATGCGAACAGTCGACCAGGATGGACTTGAACAGGCCTGCTTTGGCCAGGAGCTGTTCAGTCTGCGCGATATGAGAGGGCGAGTAATTGGGACCGGAATTTCCACCGCGCAGCACAACATGACAGTCGGGATTTCCCCGGGTGACGATGGCAGAAGCCGAACCTTCCAGATTGATGCCAAGAAACGTGTGTGGCTGGGAGGCGGCCTTAATGGCGTTGATGGCGGTGGCGATTGAGCCGTCCGTGCCATTCTTAAATCCGAGCGGCATCGAAAGTCCTGAAGCCATCTGGCGGTGGGTTTGCGACTCGGCGGTGCGCGCCCCGATCGCCGACCAACAAATGAGGTCCGCGATGTATTGGGGAGTAATCGGATCGAGCAACTCGGTTGCGGTGGGAAGCCCCAAATCGAGTACGTCCCTGAGAAAAGCACGGGCCAAGCGAAGGCCGGCGGCGATGTCATGGGAGCCATCAAGATTTGGATCCATCACGAGGCCTTTCCATCCCACCGTGGTGCGTGGCTTTTCAAAATAAACCCGCATCACGATCATCACGCGGTCGGAGACTTCGCGAGCCAGAGCCGCAAGTTTACGAGCGTAGTCTCGACCGCTTTCTAGATCGTGAATGGAACAAGGCCCGACAATCAGAAGGAAGCGTTTGTCGTCGGTGAAAATCAGCCGGTGAATATCTCGCCGTGTTCTGGCCACGAATTCAGCTTGGATCTCGGTTTTGGGTAGTTCAGCGAGCAATGCGGCTGGCGAGGGCAGGGCACGGGTCTCGACGACATTAATGTCAGAGGTTTTCTGCATGAACGTTCAGCTTGGCCTGTTCCGGCCGTCAGGATCAAGTCCTCGCTGCATTTGCCAGGAAATTGGGCAAAGAAAAGGCCGGTCGCCTACCCCTAAGCGACCGGCCATTGCTTTCTTAGTTACCCCAAAACTCCCGCTATGCGGGAGAAGTGTTTGTTGACTGACGAATACCTACCCGGTTTTATTCGTTCGTCAAATAGAAGATTATAAGATTATTGAATCGTATGCCATAATTCTCATATCCAATAAGATAAGAATATTTTTTATGGGAAAAAACTTTGCCACTCTGTACGGGTATCAACCAGCAGCTTTGATTAAAATCACGGGAGAGGATGCTTTCAGCTTCCTTCAAGGCCAATTCACCAATGATCTTCGGCCTCCCCCCGGGTGTGTAACCTATGGATTGTGGCTAAATCAAAAAGGGAAGGTAATCGCTGATAGCCAATTGCTCCGATTTGAGGAAAACAGATTTCTATTATTCAGCAGCACTTCGGTGGCTTCGATCATTCAGCAGAGATTGGAGCAATACATCATCGCGGATGATGTCACCCTCTGGGATGAAACTGGGAATACCCAAGGAGTGGCATTATGGGGTGAGCAATGCGCCGAGCTATTGAAGGGTTGGATCGGTGTCATGCCGCCCCCTTTCGGGCGATTTTTGCAGCATGATGGAATTTTGATTTTTAGCGGACGCAGAAGCAGTGAGGATAGTTACGAGATCATTGGGCCCGGAAAACTCCTAACTGAGATGGGAAAACAATTTGTCGCCCAAGGCTGTTTGCAAGCGACCGCTCCGGTAGCGGAGTTGGCGCGTATTTCCTCGGGAATACCCGCGATACCTCAAGACATCGGTCAGGCCGATTTGCCCAATGAGGCCGGACTGGAGATCCCCGCAATTTCCTATACCAAGGGCTGCTACTTGGGTCAGGAGGTTATGGCTCGTTTGAAAAACCTAGGACAAGTACGCCGACATTTGCGGGGGGTGCGTGGCACAGGCGAAGTGCCAAAAACGGGCACGCCCCTTTTCCAAGGTGACAGGAGGGCAGGCGAAATTCGATCAGCGGTTGCGACCGAAGAGGGATTTATTGCCCTGGCTATGCTGACGCGTATCGGGTTGGACGAGAAGTTGGGCTTTAGTTATGAGTCGGCGTCTTCGCTGGCGCAGCACGCAACGGTATGGATGAGGTAACGAAATTGACGGAGTATTGCCGCAAGTTGGGTGCCTCACCGCAGCAAGCTGGAGCGATGGCGCGGCAGTTGTTAAAGCGGGCGGACCAACTGGCAGCCGAGCGCAATCAAACCCGCGAGGAATGCATGGCCTATTTGCTCCGATTGGTCGCTCAGGGCAGTGCCGGGCAGGTGCCGCCGGAATTCAATCCTGGCGGCGAAAAATCAAAATAGCGTTTGGAGCTCGGTGAAATAAGCGTTCACCCAATGATCGGCGCCGAAAAAGTAAATCAAGGCGGCCACGCCGAGCATCGGACCAAAGGGCACATGCATGCCGATTCCAAGTTCAGCGGGCTGGCCTTCCGGCGTCTCAGCCGGTAACGCGACCGGTGCAGTCCGGCCGGTAATTTTTTTCCAAAGATACGCGGCGATAAACCACACACAGCCGAGCATTGCCCCCCCAAACATTCCGAAGACCGCCCCCTTCCAACCCACAAAGGCTCCGAGCGTGCCCAGGAATTTGACGTCACCAAACCCCATGGCTTCCTTTTTGAGGATGGCTTCGGCAAATAGTGCGATCCACAGCACAAGAGCAGAGCCGATAAACAGCCCGACGCCCGCTTGCTGGGCGGACCGCAAGCTCGCGATTAAAAAAATGTCGTGCGATTGGCCGTGCAGCGAAGGCAAAACCATCGAGAGGAATAGCCCGGCTGCGGCTCCACCGATGGTAAACACATCGGGAATGATCATGTGGTCGAGATCGATGAACAAGGCGCAGATGACGATGGAGCAAAGTACCATTCCCGCCGCCGCCTTGCCGGGCGGGAACTGCAGCCAGGAGAGCAAAAAAAGCGCGGCAGTCAGAAGCTCGATGGCTGGATAACGGAAACTGAAGGCACGATCACAGCAGCGGGCGCGACCGCGCAGGAAGAGCCAGCTGAAGACGGGCAGGTTGTCGTACCAGGCGATCGGTTTACCGCAGCCGCAATGGGAGCGTGGAGTGACCACCGACTCGCCTTTCGGAATGCGATAGATGCAGACATTGAGAAAACTTCCCACGCAGGCACCCACGAGCGCGATCCAGAAGGAAAAGAACCAAGGCGGAACGCTGCGGGTGATTTCTTCGAGGGTGGCCATGGTTAAGGAAAGTTCAGCTCAGGGCGGCGCGCACGGCTTGTTGCATAGTGGGGATCGGTGCTTTTTCTCCGGTCCACAGTTCCAGCGACGCGGCTCCTTGATGAACTAACATGGAAAGTCCGTTGGCGTTTTTGATGCCCAGTTTCGTCGCTTGCAGCAACAGCGCAGTTTGTGCCGGACGGTAGATCATATCGAACACAAACGCCGGACGGGGGATTTTTGTCAGATCGAGGGGTGATTCGTCCTCCGCCTTCAGACCCAGTGAGGTGGCGTTGATTACGATCGCGCCTGCACCTAACTCGCTATCTTCAGAATCAAAAGGTATCAGCTCGGTCGTGCTCGCCAAGGCAGTGGATTTTTTTAGGTGAGAAATTAAGGAATGTATCGTTGATCGGGTGCGATTTTGGATGCGGAGAGAAGCGCAGCGCCAGGCCAGGCATTCCAACGCGGCAGCGCGAGCTGCACCGCCAGCGCCCAGAAGGATCACATCTGCCCCCGGGATGCTGACTGATTCATCTTCGAGTGCATGATTCAATCCGTAGCCATCGGTGTTGAAGCCCATCCACCCCTTCCCGCTATGCTTGAGGGTATTCGCGGCACCGGATTCTTCTACGGCTGTAACGTCTGTATGAATGTACTCCAAGACCAGCGCTTTGTGGGGGACCGTCAGATTCAAACCGAGAAAATTGTTTTGGTGAAAGAGATCGAGCGCCTCCCTCAGTTCCTCTGGTGCGATATCGAACTTAAAATAGCGCCATTCATTAAATTCGGGTGTGGTTTTTCCGAGTTCGGCAAGCGCGGCGTTGTGTATTACTGGGCTGAGTGAATGCGCGATGGGATGGCCAATAACTGCCAGCGCGGTGCCTTCATGGGGCCGGCAGTTCGACCAGTCTTTGAGGTGGACCAGCTTATAGACGATTTCGGTCTCGACGTGCATGGGGCGGTGTCAGCAAAACCCACTTTGCGGACGAGAACGAGCCGATTTATCAGGAAGCGTTGCGCTCGTGCGTGGATTCGAATTCTGCGACAAAACTCGCAAACAGGCGCGCCTGTTCCGGCTGATTCGTGGCGGTGTAGTGGTGGACGAGATTGCGGCAGCACCGGCCGAGAACCTCGCGCACGGGTGCAGGCGCCAGATCCATGACGGAGGCATCATTCGAATTCTCCTTGAGCAATTCGAATACTTCCTCGGCCGTGAGTAACAGGCCCGCATTGAATGGATCGATGAAAAAGGGCACGCTCTCTTCGTAGCATCCCACCATGAAGTGCCCGGGCAGTCCGACCGGCTCGAGTTGCAAGCCCACCCGTTCAGCCACGAGCAGGTAAACAATCGAGAGGGAGATGGGAATTCCTTTGCGGCGAATCAGCACCTGGTCGAGGAAACTGTTCAACGGGTCCGCGTAATTCTCGGAATTCCCGCGCAGGTCGTGTTCGTGAAACAGCACGCGGTTCAGCACCCGGCACTTTTCCCGTGCCGTGGCCGGTTCAGCGATTAGCTCTCGGGAGCGGGCGGCCATGGCGTCGAGTTGCAAACAGCATGCGCCCACGTCCACGGCGGGGTTGACGGTGCGGCTGAGCAGGAGGGCGCCAGTTTCCAGTTCGTAATTCAACGAACGGATGAACTCCCGGAATTCGCTCACCGGGTCGGTGAAATTCAATTCGCGCAAATACTGCGATGCATGCCGGGCCAGTTCGGCGTTGGGTTGGCGGGCCAGGGTTTGCAAAAAGTCCGCGCTTTCCCGGCTGCGCTGGGTGAATTGGGCGCGAAGCGCCTGACGCACGGCGGGAGATGGATCATCCAGCAGCGCCTCAAGGGCTTTCTTTTCCGAGTCCGCAAAGTTTTGCGCTTCCACGGAAAACAACCAACTTGGTTCCAATTCGGGTGCAACGCGGAAAGTTTTCCGTCGGCAAAAATTCCGCTGGATTTTTCCCGATTACGTTCGCGGGCCGTAGAGGGCCCTGCCGATGCGGACAAGGGTGCTGCCTTCGGTGATCGCCGCGTCGAGATCACTGCTCATTCCCATGGATAATTCCCGCAGTGGTGCGCCCAGCTGCACGGTGAGCTGGTCGCGGATGACGCGAAGATTGGCAAAGGTGCGGCGGGCCACCGCGGGATCATCTGACAACGGTGCAACGGTCATCAGACCATCCACCCTCAAATTCGGCCGGGTCAGCGCGAACTCCAGCAGCCGGGGCGCGTCCACCGGCTCCGCGCCAAATTTGGCGGGATCGTTGCCCGCGTTGATTTGCAGGAGCACCGGGAGGATTTTCCCCACTTCGCCGGCGGCGCGATCAAGTGTGTTCAGCAATTTTTCGCTGTCTACACTTTGAATGCGATCGAAATGCGTTGCGGCGAGTTTTGCCTTGTTGGACTGCAGGTGCCCAATTAGATCCCAGCGCACCGTGGCGGTGACCTGCGCGCGTTTTTCCACCGCTTCCTGCACCCGATTTTCGCTTACGGCGGCGAATCCATGACGCGCCGCATACTCCACTGCCGCCGGCGGATGATTCTTGGTGACCGGCAGAAGGACCACTTCCCTTGGATCGCGCTGCGCGGTTGCGCAGAGTTCAGTGATGCGTTGAAGCAGCGCATTGGCCCTGTCGTGAAAAGTGGCGTAGTCGATAAGCATTTCTGATCAGTGCTTTTGGGATGGCGTGCTGATAAGCGTTTATTATGGTCCGCCCAATAACAAACGCAGCATGCAAATTGAAAACTTCAAAATATTCGCCGATTTGGTGGAAACAAAAAGTTTCTCCAAGGCGGCGAAGTTGAATGGCATCACCCAGTCGGCGGTCAGCCAGCAGGCTCGTTCCATGGAGCGAAATTTCAAGACGCTGATGATTGATCGCAGTCAGAAGCAGTTTAATCTCACGCGGGAGGGCCAGAGGATTTACGAGGCGGCCAAGGAGATCCTGCATGGTTACGAGAAATTGCAGAGCGAGCTGCAGGAGATGAAGAAAGTCATCAGCGGCACGATCCGCATCTCGACGATTTATTCCATCGGCCTGCATGAGCTGCCGCCGTACATCAAAAAATTCCTGCACGATTTCCCCTCGGTCAACGTTCGCATCGAATACCGGCGCTCCAATCTGGTCTATGAGGACATTTTGCATAATTCGGTGGATTTTGGCCTGGTGGCATTTCCGCAGCGGACGCGGCAGATCGAGATGATTCCGTTTCGCAACGACCGGCTCATCCTGATTGCCAATCCAAACCACCCGCTGGCGAAGGCGGCCGAAGTGGACATCAAGACTCTTGCGGCGCATAAATTCATCGGATTCGACCCTGATATTCCGACCCGCAAGGCCGTGGACCAGATTTTCCGCGACTACAAACTCGAGATCACGCCGGTCATGGAGTTCGACAACATCGAGACGGTTAAGCGGGCGGTCGAGATCGACCACGGCATCGCCATTGTGCCGCAGGCCACGGTCGTTCAGGAAGTTCGGCAGGGCACGCTGGTGACGATCAATTTCAAGGGGAAGGAATTCACCCGTCCGCTGGCGATCATGCATCGCAAAGGTCGGGTGCTGACACCGGCGATGAAAAAGTTCATCGATATCCTGAGCGTGGAAATCATCTCTCCTTGAATCCTTGGTGGAAGTGCTGCAGTTGCTTTTTCCGGGAAGAAGATCGAGGGTAGCGTCTCTTACTTGCATGACTGCCATTAAGCGCTTTTGCCGGATTAGTGTTTTTTCCGCGATTACAGCTTTGGCTGTGGTCGCCGGGCTGTTTCTGGGCCCGCCGGTCCGGGCTGAAGATGCCACCGTGGTGGCGCAGATGGCCCCCGTTTGGAAACTTAAGGACCTTGCTGGCAATGAGGTCCGCTCCGATCAATTCAAAGGCAAGGTGGTAGTCATTGATTTTTGGGCCACTTGGTGTGTGCCGTGCGTCGGTGAAATTCCCGGCTATATCGAGCTGCAAAAAAAATATGGCGCGGATGGACTTGTGATCATCGGGGTGTCGCTGGATCAAAAAGGACCTGATCACGTCAGGAAATTTGCGGAGTTAAAAGGCATGAATTACACCATTGTGATGGCGGATGATAGCGTGGAAGAATCCTTCGGCGGCATCGACGCCGTGCCGACCACTTTTTTGATCAGTCGCGACGGGCGCATCGTACATCGCAAGAGGGGCGCCATGCCGTCCGCGGAATACGAAAAACTGGTGGCGCAGGCGCTTCATTGAAGAAACGATCAAGGATTTATTGAAGTTCAAGCCGGGTTTTATCGCCCGGTTTTTCATTTTCATGTGGGCTGAAATCCCATCGAGACATTCTCGTCTGCCATTAGCGTCCTTTGCACCCCGGTTGAATTGCGGCTAATCCAATTTGGCCAGCCCTTCCCGCGCGCGCTGTTTGGCCGGTTCGTCGTGGACCCCGCGCGAAGGCATGCCAAGACCCCGGGTCCATTGTGCCCGCGCTTTCTCCGGCTGGCCGGCGGCAAGGTAAGCGAAGCCGAGTTCAAGCCAATGATTGAGCTCACCTGGATCGAGCTCGGTGGCGCGCTGCAAATGCTTGATTCCTTCGGCCACGGACGCGTCGGGTAGTTCGCCGAAAAGCAGCTTGGCGAAAAAGCGGGAGGTTTTGTCCACGGTCGCCACTTCACAGTTCCAGCGGCCCAGCACGTGATGTGCCCAGGCATAATTGGGGTTCAAGGCGAGGGCCTGTTCCGCTTCGTTACGGATCAGACGCGAATACCGCACTCTGTCCCGGGGACTGCTGAACAGCGCGAGTTTGCCGTGGCAGACTGCGAGGGAGAGCACGTTTACCGGATCGTGTGGATCCAGCGCCACGGCACGCTGTGAGTAATCGAGGGCTGTTTGCGCATAGCGTATTTTGTCTTCCACCGTGGACTGTTCGACCGCCAGATCGGAGTACTGTCTGGCGATTTTTTGCAGGATCAGGGAATCATTGGGCCGAATTTTGTCGGCCTGCTGAAATTTTTCCAGCGCTTGGCGGGAATCTTGCCGAAATTCGGCGACGGTCGCTTCTTCAAGCAGCTTGTCCACTTCCGTCCCCCGCAGGCCGGGTAGTAGCCCCATCATCACTACGAAAAAATGGAATTTCCTCATCTGGAACATACGGTTGAAGTAGGCAAGGAGACGGTAGCCCGGACAAATTAATCCGAAGGCGGACGTGGTCGTCACATGTTGACTGTCAGAATTCATTAGGCGTGCCGCATTTCTACTTCGGAATCACACCCGAGGCAAGTTGCGTAACCCACCTCCTGCGCACCTTGCTTCCCAGCGTTGGTTTCCGACTAACGCCCAACACCAACTACCCTAGGAAATGAATCCGATGAATCATGTGCGAACCATTGTGTCCCGGCCCGCTGGCTGGAGACTTTTTACGCTGACGGCTGCGGCCGCCGCCTTGACCCTGGCCTCAACTAAAGCTTCGGCGCAACCGGCGACACCGGCCAAGGCCGACTCGCCGAAAGAAGTGGTTGAATTGCCAACTTTCACCATCAACGAGAAACCGGTCAACCCCTACGTCTCCAAGCAGGCGCTTTCCGGCACGCGCGTGGCGATGGACATCCAAGACATTCCCCAGACCGTTTCGATCGTCACCAGCGATTTCATCAAGGACACGATGAGTCAGCGCATGCTCGATGCGGCGAAGTACATCACGCCGGTGGTCGAGTCCACTCTGCCGGTAGGCGGCGACCGCTACACGATTCGCGGATTTCAAGTTTCCCACGAATTCATTGATGGCATGGTCATCTCGGGTGAGGACGGATACAGCATGTCGCTTGCGCCCTATAACATAGAGCGCGTCGAAATTATCAAGGGCCCGAACGCAATCCTCGTGCCCGGCGGCGCGCCCGGCGGACAGTTCAATCCCATCACGAAATCTCCGATCATGAAGGACCAGCAATCCGCGACGCTGGAGCTTGCGCAATACGTCGGCAACGCTCTCAGCACGGATATTAATCGCGTTATATCGCAGGAAAAGGGCATCGCGGCCCGGGTGGTTGCCGCCTATTGGAACAGCGACGGCTATCAAAAGAGCTTTTTCCGCAAGGGGTATATGTTCGCTCCTTCGATCAGCTGGCAGCTTTCACCCACCACGAAGTTCACCGCGAAAGCTGAATTCGTCCACAATCGGGAAAGCCCCGGTATTTCCGTGCCGATCGATCCGTCGGTTGGCAGTGACGGCTACGCCATGATCGCCCGGGGACTTCCCCGTGATTTCGGCTTTGGCAATGATCAGGACCACCGCATCCGCGACACGGCCCGCCTGACCTTTGAGTTGCTCACGACCCTGAGCGAACACATCACTTCGCGTTTGATGCTCTCCGGCGACCAAATCCTTCGCAAGGACCAGGGCGGTAGCAGTGCCTCGGTTTTTTTCCCCAACGGCTCCGGCGGTTTTACGG
>JANYDX010000392.1 GCA_025363395.1 Verrucomicrobiota bacterium | reverse complement strand
GTGCCGAACTCCAGCAGCTTGAGTTTGACGGTGAGCGGATGCGCATCGTCCATCTGGGTGAGGAAGGTGTGCGTGCCGACTTTCGTGTCGTAGGCCTTCGCGACTCCGAAGGTGTGGATGGGTTGCACGGGGATGCCCGCGCTCTCGAAAAATTCGGGAGTGAAAGTGTGCGAAGCGGTGACGTTGGGCGAGTAGCCGTGGCGTTTGTCGAGCCAGTAGGCCTGGCCGAATTCGCCGATGACGGTGTGGCCGGCGGCCATTTCGCGCAGAACCAGTTCGCGTACTTCCCCGATGTTTTTCGCGAGAGCGGTGCCTGCGTGCCAGTAAACCTCGGTGAGCCGTTCCAGGTTGAGCGTGAAAGGCGCGGAGCCGCGGAACTGCGTGAAGTCGAATTCCGCCTGGCTGAAGATGCCGAGCTCGATGGCCTCGGCATTGGCGCGGACTTCGGCCGTGGTGAGCTTGTCGAAGAAACTGGCAAAGGTTTCGGGGGAGACGCGGCACACGTACTGGATCGTGCGAAGAGCGCGGTCGGCGCGCTGAGCGAGTTTGCGGGCGAAATAATTCGGGCCGGCATGAAAGTCGGAGTAGGTGATCTGCCACTGGCCGGTTTCGTCGCCATAGGCGGGAGTGATGCCCCGACCAGTCGATCCGCGCGGCTCTTCCTTCAAGACGTTGGTACGATAATCCTCCCAGGCAAGATCGAGCAAGCGGTGGGTCAGATCGGAAACCATCGAGCGCTCGTCGATGAGCAGGCGGGAGTAAATGGCGTGGCCTTTCTTCTCGAGGGGCAGGGCTTCCCAGTGGAATTTTCGCGGGTCGGCGACGACACCGGCGCCGACGCAGAGGTGAGGCGCATCGCGGACCACGACGCCCGCAGGCAGCAGATTTAGTTTGATCCCGCCGGCGGTGTGGCCGGAGTTGGCGCCGCCGTTGACCTTCAGGACAACTGAGACCGAGGCGGGCGTGCCGCGAAGTTCGTCGGCGACCTCGGGAATGAGGCGGCCCTTGCCCTCGTCACCGAGGGAGATGCCGACATCGGCGATGAGTTGACTGCTGAAGGGGATGAGAGGCATGGACGGGAGCGGAAAGGCGAAAGCGGACAGCAGCGGGCTACAAGCGGCAACGGAAAACTGAGTCACAAATCCATCCCGGTCCATTTGCTGACCGGGGCGCGTTTGCGCCCGGAGCATTCAGACGGCCGCCAGATGCTCAGGCCGGGCGGGGCTGGGAAATGGTTTCGCCTTCTACCAGTTGGGCTTCGACCAAAATTTTCCGCCGCGGAGAGGTCGGATTTTGCAGGCGGTTCATCAAGCGGGTGAGGGCGGATGATCCAATGTGTTCGTGTGGTACGCGCATCGACGTTGCGCGGCGCAGCCCGGCAGGCGGTTCCAAGCCATCGAAGCCCGTGATCGAACAATCTTCCGGCACGCGAATGCCGCGGGTCTGCAGCTCCTGCATGAGCGGATAGGCTTGGTGATCGGCGGCACAAACCCAGGCAGTGACTCCATCCTCTTTGGTTTTGGCGGCCACGGTATCAGCGACTTGCATTGGGGTGAGTCGCCGCTCCTTTTTTTGCACATTCAAGACCCATTCTGGATGGAAATCCAAACCGAGAAAGAAGAGCGCCTCGACGTACCCGCTGAAGCGACGCGCCACCCAGTGACCCCCGATCGGGTAGTCCCACGAGACAAATCCGATGCGAGTATGACCCTTGCGATGGAGACACTCGACAAGGCAGAGAACCGCTGAGGGGTCGTCGGTATCGATGATGTCAATCCCGGGCTGGTTGTAGCTTTCGAGGACGGAGACCAGGGACATCTTGCGGGCGATCATGTCCACGGCGGCTTCGGCGAAGGGATAAATTAAGATCGCCCCCCGCCAATCGCTGCTGCGAATCTGCCGGAGAATGGGCTGGCGGCTCGTCTCAGGATGAAAATCCCCCGGTGGCTGATAACAGACATCGAGACTGACCCGCTCGATTTCCGCGCGTTCACGAATGCCTTTCAGAATGTAGGGGAACGTCGCCATCACGACGTTCTCCGCCGGAATGCCGATCAGAATGCCGATGGTGAGGGTGCGGGAATTTTTGGTGCGGCGCGCCGCACGACCGGGTGATTGCCGGTAGCCGAGTTCGTCCGCCATGTTCTGAACTCGGGCGCGGGTTTCGGCGCTGATGGCGGGATGGTTCGCCAAGCTACGCGACACAGTCGTACGCGAAATATTCAGTTTGCTAGCAATGAGATCTTGGTTGACGGCGGGCATGGACAATGGGGCCGGGAATGGGGTCGGTTGAGTGGGTCAATCGCTAGTGCGCGATTTTGGTAAATCAAGATAAATAGTCGTGCACCAAAATTGAATGACAACCAGAAAACTAGCGGAATTTGTGCGCTATAAAATAGTATTAATAACTTTAAATCAATTTGTTGCAAATATATTTAGATGGAAATAATTATGTGCACAGACATGTGCACATATCGGTTGACTTAAATTAAACAATTTAAGTTCCTTGAGTGCATCACATCGCAACAAGCGCGTGATTTTTCCCGCGTGATTTTCCGTCCTAAAATCCCTATTTCGCCTGTAATCGTCTTCGTTTCGAACTCGACCACGGCGTTCCTGTTTTTGGGACTGTAGACATGAACCCAAACACCTAGCCCCCGACATGAACCTCAGACCTCGTCCCGCATTTTATGCGGAAATTCTGGCCGCCACCGCCCTGCTTGTCGCCTGGCCGCAAGCCGTCACTGCGCAAGTCACCGATGCGCCCAAGCCCGCTGTTTCAGCCGCGTCCACCGCCAAAACAGACGATGAAACGCTGGTCCTCTCACCTTTTGCCGTGACCACGGACAAAGACCGCGGATACGCCGCCACCAATGCGGTTTCAGGATCGCGGGTGAACTCGGCCATCAAGGATCTCCCGATTCCGATCAACGTGGTGACGAGCGAATTCATAAATGATATCGGCGCGACCGATCTGCGGAAATCACTTTCCTACGTTTCGGGTATCTCCCTTCAAACTCAGAATGACCTGGAAAACTCCGGTGGCGTCGGCGGTATCCAACGGTCAGCCTACGGTCCCGGAGGCGTGAACAATCCCGAGGGTGTGACTTCAAACATCAGCGGGACGCAGCTGAAAATCCGCGGCTTCATCACGAATAATGTTTTGCGGAACGGCTTTCTTCGCGGGAGTCCCAGCGATGCGATCAACATCGACCGCATCGAAGTGGTGCAGGGACCGAACGCGTTGCTTTACGGCACGGGAAATTTCGGCGGCGTCGTGGATTATCTCACCGCCCGGCCACGCGACAAACAACAAGGGTCCGCCACCTTTTCCTACGGCACCTCTAATTTCATGCGTGCCACACTTGACACGACCGGACCAGTCAGCCCGGCGCAAGGGATCGATTATCGCGTGGCGGGAAGCTGGGAGAGGGCCGAAACCAACATCGATTTCCAGAAGAAG
>JANYDX010000363.1 GCA_025363395.1 Verrucomicrobiota bacterium | reverse complement strand
GCCCATCGGGCCGCACCCTTTCCTCTCGCTGCTCTACTTTCACGGAGCCTACGCGATGTCGTTTTTTTTTATTCTTTCCGGGGTGGTTTTGACCTACGGTTACAATGAACTCACGGTTATCGGACACGATGTCAGGCGCTTTTATCTGGCCCGACTGGCCCGCTTATATCCTGCCTACGCGGTGGTTCATCTCTTAGGACTGTTCTGGCTTTCGATTCCCTTACCCGAGCAATGGGCGAAGTGGGTTTTTATTAACTTATTGTCGACGCTGGGACTTCAAGCCTGGTTCCAGCATGCCTTCTTTTACGGCGTGAATTCGGGCAGCTGGTCAATTTCCGTGGAGTTTTTCCTTTATGCCCTTTTCCCCGTGTTGTTGCCGAGTATGAAATGGCTCACACTCACGGTGGGTACGCCCCGCCTTTGCTTGTACATCACGCTTCTGAGCGGATTCATCGGTTTGGCTGACTACGTTTTTGAAGGCCAGGGCACCGGTATTTATTACATGCTCCCTTTTCTTCGATTACCGGAATTTCTGCTCGGGATAACCGTGGGGCTTGCCCTCCTCAAACCCGGCGCCAACGCCCCACGTCTTTGGCTTTATGTTTTTCCCCTGGCCGTGATCGTAACCCTGACCGCAGCCACTCTCGACATCCCAGGACTATGGACCAGGGCCAATATCGTTGTCGTTCCCGCTTTTGCTTTCCTGATATATGCCTCCGCACGGCTGGAGCAGCAGAAACGACCTGACTGGCGATCAGGTTTCGTCCGCGTCCTAGTCTATCTTGGAGAATCGTCCTACTGCTTTTTCCTCGCTCAGTTGATACCCTTAATATGGTTGGACTCTAAACCCGCACTCGCTTGGCGACGGGATTTTCTCGAGCATTATCCGACTTTCTTGCTTTGGCTCATAGCACTAGTCGTCGCTTTGGCAGGGGCCGTCGCTCTTCATGAACTAGTGGAAAAACCGGCCCGTCGTGCAATTCTCCGAAGGATGGAAGGAAATCCCACCCGGCGGCTTGGAGCATCCACGGGCTGACGAGCTGAAAGAGCAGAGGACGTGTACAGGGGTTGGTGTTGATCAATGGGTGCAGTGATTTTTTCCGACACCCCGGCCTACGATGATGCGCTCGACATCTTCCCATGGTCCGCAAAGCTCGTGCCGGATTTTCGGTTTACTCCATCCCGTCCTCCTCATGGCAGCAACCCCTCTTGGCTTTGGTATCGTCGGCACCGGCATGATCGCCGGTTATCACGCGCAGGCCATCGCCCACGTGACCGGCGGCCGGTTGGTCGGCGTAACCAGTCGGTCCGCGGCGAACGTACAGGCTTTCGCGCAAATACACGGCGTCCCCGTCGCCACCACCCACATCGAGGAACTCGTGGCCCGGCCCGACATCCAGGTGATTTGCATTACCACGCCGAGCGGCGCGCATCTTGAACCCGCCCTCACCGCCATCAAAGCGGGCAAACACGTCATCATCGAGAAACCGCTGGAAATCACGACCGAACGCGTCGATCAAATCATCCAGGCCGCTAAAACTGCGCGCGTTCGCCTGGCACCGATTTTTCAAGCCCGCTTCGGCCAGGGGGCGCAAACGGTGAAAGCCGCCATCGATGCGGGCCGGTTCGGCCGACTCGTCCTCGCCAGTGCGTATATCAAGTGGCATCGCACCGCGCAGTATTACTCCGGTTGGAAAGGCAC
Source organism: Verrucomicrobiota bacterium (assembly GCA_025363395.1). Taxonomy (GTDB): domain Bacteria; phylum Verrucomicrobiota; class Verrucomicrobiia; order Opitutales; family Opitutaceae; genus Lacunisphaera. Next base: position 2,642 of record JANYDX010000363.1, on the reverse strand, counting down.
CCTCGCCCTCGACGGGGGTGGCGCCGTCATCAACCAGTCCATCCACGGGCTCGACTTGCTCCAGTGGTTCGCCGGACTGCCTGCCGAGGTTTTTGCGTGGAAAACCCGCCGGGTCCACACCGGCATTGAAGCGGAGGATACCGCCTGTGCCTCGCTCCGTTTTCCCGATGGAGCGCTCGGCACCATCGAAGCGTCGACCGCGTTGTGGCCCGGTTGGGCGCGTCGGATCGAGATCTGCGGCGAACACGGTTCCGTTTCCCTCGAGGATGATCACCTTGCGCGCTGGGATTTCGCCCGGGCGGAAGCAGGCGACGAAGCCATCCGCACCGCCAAACTGGACAACACCCTCGGGTCTGGCGCGGGCGCGCCCAACGCCATTTCTTTCGCCGGCCACCAGCGCCAGATTCAGGATCTTATTGATGCGATCCGCGACAACCGGCCGCTCGCCATCGAAGCCAGTGAAGGCCGCAAGGCCGTTGCGCTCGTGAATGCCATTTATGCTTCCGCCGAATCCGGTGCGCCGGTGCGAGTGAGCTAATTGACCAATTTCAATCCGATGGTTTCACCACGCGCGTCAAGAATCAGCCGTAGGTTGGGGTCATATCCAGAGCCTAGCACATACTATCATCGGTGAATCCATGAATCCTTCGCTGCGTCTCAGAATGACAGAGCTTATGCCCACTCCCTAGTTTCCCGCTTCAATGCCCAATCCTTCTCCGACTGTCCAACCTTGGTGGCGCTCTTTCAACCGGGAGCATTGGTTTGTCTTCGCCGTCGCTTCACTCGCGTGGCTTTTCGACTGTCTCGACCAGCAGCTCTTCAACCTTGCGCGGGACGGCGCGATGGAAACGCTGGTCCTCGAAAAAGCGCGCATCGCTGAATTTGGTTCATACACCACTTCATTTTTCCTGATCGGTTGGGCCGTCGGCGGGCTTATTTTTGGTGCACTGGGCGACCGTTTTGGACGGGCGCGCATCCTCAGCATCTGTGTGTTGCTCTATTCCCTCTGCACCGGATTCAGTTCCTTTGCCACGAGCTATGGCGGTTTTTGTTTCTACCGGATTCTGACCGGGCTGGGCGTGGGCGGCGTCTTTGGCCTCTCGGTTGCGCTGGTCGCCGACTCGGTGCCTGACCACACCCGCGCACCTGCGCTGGGCTTGCTGCAATCGCTCTCCACCGTCGGCAACATCACCGCGGCCCTCTGTGGCATTGCAATCAGCGGGCTGGCGGCAAAACAACTCCTGCCTTTCGAACTCAAGGCGTGGCAGGCCATGTTTCTCGTGGGCGCGGTGCCGGCGTTTCTTTGTGTTTTCATCATCGGCCGTCTGAAGGAGCCCGCCAAATGGACGGCTGCGCGGGCCGAGGGAGCCCGGCGCGGCATCAAATTCGGTTCGTACCTCAGCCTGCTCCGCCATCCCAAATGGTCCAAGCACGCCTGGCTCGGACTCGTGATGTGCGGCGCCGGGATCGTCGGCCTCTGGGGCATCGGCAATTTCCATCCCACGATTGTTCGCTCTATCGTCGCCCAACATCTCTCCGCTTCCAATCTCAGTCCCGAGGCGCTCGCCAGTGAAAAAGCCCACTGGAGTTCACTGGGCTTGCTGCTCCAGAACATCGGCGGATTCATCGGCATGATGACGCTGGCCAAGGTAGCGCAGGTGAAAGGCCGGCGTTTCGCCTTCGGCCTGGCGATCATCCTGTCATTTCTGTCCACGCTACTCGTCTTTAAATTCCTCCGCGAGATCAGTCAGATCTACTGGATGATTCCGCTGATGGGTTTCGGCCAGCTCTCCGTCTTTGCCGTCTACGCCATTTATCTGCCGGAGCTTTTTCCCACAAGCCTGCGCAGTACGGGCACGAGTTTTTGTTACAACGTCGGCCGCTTCGTCGCGGCCAGTGCTCCGTTTACAGTGGGCAAGATCACCAAAAGCCTCGGCGGCGACCTCGAGGCTTTCCGTTCCGCGGGTCTGTGGGTCAGCCTCGTTCTGTTGCTGGGCCTAGCTGTGCTGCCCTTCCTGCCCGAAACCAAAGACCAGCCGCTGCCCGAGGAGTGAAGATTTCGCGCACCCCGTTATTCAGCATCGATTTTTATCCCATGCACTTTCGCTTTCCACTCCTTGGGCTCGCATTGACCACCGCGCTGCTGGCGCAAAGCGGCGACAAAGCCGGTGAAGCCCAGCAAGCGCCACCCGAGCACCTCAAGGTTCCAGCGGCCCCCGTCCTCACCGCGGAAGAGGCATTAAAAACCTTTCACCTCGCGCCTGGCTTCCGCGCGGAAATTGTCGCGTCCGATCCGCTCGTTCACAATCCCGTGGCCATGGCCTTCGGACCTGACGGCCGGCTCTGGGTGGTTGAAATGAGCGGCTTTATGCCCAACCCCGACGGGGTCGGCGAGGACGCGAAGGTCGGCTGTATCGCAGTGCTGGAAGATACCGACGGCGATGGTCGCATGGACAAACGCACGGTATTTCTCGACGGGCTCGTCATGCCCCGTGCATTCGCCCTGGTGGGCGGTGGCGTGCTCGCCTGGTCCGGGCGCTTGATGGAAAGGCGCGCCATCGCGGAACCCGTCGCCTTTGCACAGCTCACGGGCGCCATCGCGGCCACCTTCACCTTGATCATCGGCGCGTTTCGCGTGCAGC
>JANYDX010000351.1 GCA_025363395.1 Verrucomicrobiota bacterium | reverse complement strand
TGGTCACTTCACGGTGGCTCAGACTCATGAGAGCAGCTACTAGCAAACGAGTGATGAAGTGAAGCACCGAAAACGCCGGAGCGCGGGCGACCTCGCCCGCGTCCGATTCCAATCCGCATGCCAACTCACCACGCCTCCGGCTCAGGCAGTGATTTCTTCGCCGGCTTCTTGAGCCGGCCTTCAAAACTGCGGTCGATCTCCTCGATCTCCGGCTCGGGAATCCGGGTGAACGCGATGCGCATTGGCGCATCGTCCGTCGCCCCGTGGGCTCCGCCCAGATAAACCGTATTTTTTCCGAGCACCTTGTTCAAGTGATCCATGGCATTGAACAGGCGGCCGCGAACCTCCTCGGTGTTTTGCTCAAACAAATCGGGCGTGTGCAGCCGCAGGTCGAGCAGATGGACGAGATGCACGCCGATTCTGAACGGCGCACGTTTCCGGTCTGCGGCCGGGCGTTTCTTCCACAGCTGGTTGAGCGCCTGAGTGAGCAGAATGGTGTCCTGGGTTTCAGTGAGACGCAGCTCCGCTTTCCAGCTGGTGTCGTCTCGGTAATCGATGGAGACCGTCAATCCGCCTGCGCAACTTCCGCTGTGGCGCAGCCGCATCGCGGCCTTTTGCAAAAGACGATGCAGCACGGCGAGCGCGGCTTCGTGATTGCGCCGCGCGGGGGGCAGCACGTGGCCGTGGCCGAGGGTTTTCCCCTCCTGTTGTTCAAAGAACGGCAGGTCTTCGCCATGCAGCAACCGCCACATCTGCTCGCCGCGTACGCTTTTCCAGATGCTGCGAAATTCGTCCTTCGTAGCGGTGTAGAGCTGCGCCATTGTGGTGATGCCGTGTTCGCTCAGCCGCTGCTGGATGTTGGGGCCGATGCCGGTGATGTCCCCGGGGGCGAGCTGCAGGAGCTTTCCCGGAATATCCGCCTCGTCGAGGATCACGAGTCCGTCGGGCTTTTGCATATCCGAGGCGACTTTTGCCAGCAGCCAGCTCGGTGCGATGCCGATGGAGCTGCGCAGCAGCGGGCCGACTTCGCGGGTGATGGTGGTCTTGATGCGCTTCGCGAGTGCCTCGGCTTCGTTGCGCGGGGCGAATCGTGCGGTCAACTCGCAGGTCACCTCGTCGATCGACTGGACTTTGCTGATGTGAATGCAGGTTTCGATGACCTCGATGAGTCTGCGGTGATAGTTGATGTAGGTTTCGGGCCGGGCTTCCACGACCTGCAGTTCGGGGCATATTCTACGTGCCTCGGCTACGCTGACATTGCGAGTCAGGCCGAGTTTTTTGGCCTCGAGGCTGATAGCAATGGCCCCCGTGGTTTCAGCGAGCACGGGCACGATGGCGACCGGCTTTCCGCGCAATTCCGGCCGTTCCTGCTGCTCCACCGAGGCGAAGAAGGAATTGAAATCGATCGTGAGATAACGCAGCGCCACGGGTTGAAAATTGCCCGGATCGCGCGGGGTGCAAGTCGCTTGTCGAGGTTCCAGCTGATCGTCGGGCTGCCGATTGCGGCAGGCCGGTTTGTTTCTCGCTCACAGCAGGGGTCGCAAGCGACGGCCCTATGATTTCCGGAGGCGTATTTGGTCTCTTTTAAAGAGCGGAAATGATGACACGTATTTGAGTTGCGGGACGTCGGCTCTTGGCCATCAATTCCGGAGTCCAGCGCGAACTAGGTCGCGACCGGACATTCAACCTTAACCCTCTCCTCGGACCCGAGGCTTCATCGCCATGCGAAAAGCACCCACGTTCCATTCAGGCCGCCGGCAAGTCTTCCTTGAGGAAACTGCGGAGGCTTGGTGAAGAGCATCCTCGATTTCACCCGCGCGAAGCGCGAGGAAAAGCCCATCGTCCTGATCGCTGCCTACGACGCATTGATGGCCCGTCTCCTCGCAGCGTCCGAGGTGGATGCCATTCTGGTCGGCGACAGCGCCGCCATGGTGGTTCATGGCTTTCCGTCCACCGTCCACGCGACTGTAGAGATGATGTGCCTGCACACCGCCGCCGTGCGCCGCGGCGCGCCGAAAATGGTCGTGATCGCCGACATGCCCTTCCTGAGTGTCCGCCACGGGCGCGACGAGGCCGTCCGCGTTGCGGGCGCACTCATGCAGGCGGGTGCGACCGCCGTGAAAATCGAGGGCGTCACCGGTCACGAGGACATCATCATCCATTTGATCGGCAGCGGTATTCCGGTGATGGGCCATCTCGGGCTGACGCCCCAATCGGTCAATCAGCTCGGTGGCCACCGTTTGCAGGGACGCACCCCCGAAGCGGCCGAACGCCTCAAATCTGAAGCCCTGGCTCTCGAAAAACTCGGCGCTTTCTCCGTCGTGCTGGAATGTGTGCCCGAAGCGCTCGCCGCCGACATCACCCGCTCACTGGCGATCTCAACCATCGGCATCGGCGCCGGCGTGAAGACGGACGGGCAGGTGCTCGTGCTGACCGACCTGTTGGGGCTCGACGCCGCCTTCCATCCCAAATTTGTCCGCCGTTATTTGGCGGGCCACGAAGCGATGCTGGGGGCGGTGAATGCCTTTGCGGGCGATGTGCGCGCGGGAAAATTTCCCGGCGGTGAGGAGGTTCTGGCTTGATGCGTGTCTTCCACAAAATTTCCGAATGGCAGACGGCGCGGGCTGCACCGGATTTTGCCGGCCGAAAAATTGGCTTTGTCCCGACCATGGGCGCACTGCACGCCGGCCATCGCGCGCTGCTCGAACGCGCGCGAGCGGAGAACGATATTGTGGTGCTGAGTATTTTTGTGAATCCGACCCAGTTTAATGATCTGGGGGATCTGACCCGTTATCCGCGGACGCCGGAGGCGGATCTCGGCTTGGCGGAGGGTCTGGTGGATTGCGTGCTTAGCCCGAACGCGGGGGAGCTGTACGCGGATGACTATCACTATCGCGTGACTGAAAACGAACTCAGCCTCCGCTGGGAGGGCGAGCACCGTCCCGGACATTTCGACGGCGTGCTGACCATTGTGTTGAAGCTGCTCAACCTGGTGCACGCGCAGCGCGCGTATTTTGGCGAGAAGGACTGGCAGCAGCTCCAGCTCGTGCGTGGCATGGCGCGGGCGTTGTTTCTGCCCACGGAGATCGTGGCTTGTCCCACGGAACGCGCGGCGGACGGACTCGCGCTGAGTTCGCGGAATGCGCGCCTTTCGCCGGCGGGTCGCGTGCAGGCGGCCTTGTTTCCGAAAATTCTCCGCGAATCCGCCACCGCCGACGCTGCGGTTCCGCTGCTGCAAGCCGCGGGCTTTGGCGTGGATTATGTGGTGGACGACGAAAATATCCGGCTCGGCGCGGTGCAGCTGGAAGGAATCCGTTTAATCGACAATGCCCGGCTCTAACCTCCTCTTTATTCTGACTGGTTCCATCGCCGGCTTCAAAGCCTGCGAGACGATCTCCCAGCTGGTGCAACGCGGACACCGCGTGCGCACGGTGGCGACGAAGGCGGCCTTGCAGTTTATCGGCCCGGCTACATTGGAAGGCTTGAGCGGCTCGCCGGTCCTGACGGATCTGTTCGCCCCGGGAGCGGCGCTGGAGCATATCGCTCTCACCCGTTGGGCCGATGCCGTCGTCGTTTGTCCGGCGACGGCCAACACGATCAACCGTTTTGCCGCCGGCCTGGCCGATGATCTGGCGGGCGCGCTCTTCTTGGCGCATGACCGGGCGAAACCATTTCTGATCGCCCCCGCCATGAATCCCACGATGTGGGCGCATCCGGCGACGGTCGCGGCCGTGGATAAACTGCAGCAATGGGGCGTGCGCTTCCTGCCGGTGGGCGAAGGTCGCACGGCGTGCGGGGAAGTGGGCGAGGGGCGTCTCGCGGAACCCGCGCAAATCGTCGCCGCCGTGGAAGCCAGCCTGGCCCGACC
>JANYDX010000338.1 GCA_025363395.1 Verrucomicrobiota bacterium | reverse complement strand
GTGATGCGTTTGGGGATGCCACCGCTGGCGGGCAGGGTGTAGATCACCGACCGCCCGCTGTCGTCGGGGCTGTGATGGCTGATCCCAAGCTGCTTGCCGTCAAAGGACAGGACGTGGTCGTTGTTGTTGTGAATGCCAAAGCCGGTATCGAGCGGTGAGATTTCGCCTGTGATCAGATTGTAGGTGCGCAGCACGCCTTTCGCCGGACCCGAACCGCTGATGTTGAAGAGAAGAGTCTTTCCGCTGGGCAGCCAGTTTGGGGCTTCGAATGGCTCCGCGGAGCTATGGAGCAATTCCAGTTTCCCCGTGTGAACATTCAAGATTTCCAAATTGCTGCCCAGGTAGTCGTGATACGGACGAAAATCGGGAGCGGCCGGGCGGATGATTCGCACATCACGGAGGATGGCCTCCTCCTTCACCTTCGGGTTGTGTGAACAGAGAAAGGGGCCGACGTTCACTTCATCGCCGAGCGCGAGGACGGGTAGGGTGGTCGAGACGAAGGTCTCACCATAGCGGGCGGAGGAGAAAGTGAAAGTATTGCCGCGACGCTCGAGCTGAATTACGTCGCCGCCGCTGATGGGCAGCACCACCTGTTCGGTGATCGCGCCTTTGCTCCGGCGAAATTGGAGCGAGGTCAGACCGTCGCCGTGGACGCAGGCATCGGCATAGGCCGAATCGGGGTCGAGGGTGGAGCGCACCATCCAGCCGAACTTGCGGTGCGGGTCGGCACCCTGACCGACAAATTCGAAGCGGGCGCGGACAATGAAGTCGCCCTTGAGCTTGTTCGACGCGAATTGAAACTGATCTAAGGAACCCCACAGGTTGATGCCGCTGGCGGTCATGCGATAATGCTGGATGGTCGGATCATAAGTAGTCGAGCCCGCGATTTCCGGAGCACCGATGTCACCATGGTCGGCGAATTGGCCGACAGGTGAGGGGGTGGCGGACAGGGTTGAAAAAAAGCCAGCGAAACCGACGGAGAAAGCAGCGATGCGCGTGAGACTTGCGAGGTGCATGGGAGGATGGAAATGAAACACAAGGTGAGGCGGAAAACACTTCTACGGTGAACCTCCGAAACAAACGAATCAATCGAAAGCAGATTGCAGGAGGCAAATTTTTGCATGGGTGAACATTTTTTGCCCGTCCAGTTGGGCCGAGTCCGGTTTTAGCGTTTTGCGTGTGATTCGTGGGGCAGATGCGGGGGGCTTGATTAAAATCCAATGCTCGCGCCACCATCGACGGGGAGGATGACCCCGGTGACGAATTTGGCGGCGGGTGAGGACAAGTATACCGCGGCCCAGCCGATGTCGTCAGGCTGGCCGAGACGGGCCATCGGTGTGCGGTCGAGGATTTTGCTTTTTCGCTGCGACTCGCCGTCGAGTGCCTGGCGCGACATCTCGGTGGCGATCCATCCTGGAGCGAGGGCATTCACCCGAACCCCGTGGGGCGAGAACTCGGTGGCATAGCCTTTCACCATGCCGACCATCGCGGTCTTGGCGGCGGTGTAGGCGCTGACGTGTGGGATGTCGAAGAGCGACGCCATCGAGGCTGTGAAGAGGATGCTGCCGTGTTTCTGTGCGATCATGCCCGGGACTACCGCACGGGTGATTGCGTGGGCGCCGAGAATATGGGTACGGAAGACCGTTTCAAATTCATCGGTGGTCGTTTCGACTGCAGGTTTCTTCAGGTGAATGCCGGCGTTGTTGACGAGGCAGGTGACGGATCCGCATTGGGCGGTGACTTTGGCCAACAGGCCGGGAGCGGCGTCGAGCTCAGTGATATCATGGACAACGAATGTGGCGTTCGTCCCGATATTGTTGGCGGCCGTCTGCAGTTCGGCCTGACGCCGGCCGACGAGCACGACTTGGGCGCCGGCGGCAGCCATGGCGACAGCCATCGCAAAGCCGACGCCGGTGCCGCCGCCGGTGATGAGCACGGTTTCACCGCGCAGCGAAAAAACTTCAGGAAAGGTGGATGTCATGGAAGGTTGAAAAATTCGGGTCAGGAAATGCCTTGGGCTTTCAACCCGGCCTTGAGGTAGCCCATGGCAAACGCCATGCCTGCATGCCACGGCGCGGCGCAACTCATCTGCGGGGCGTGATCGGGAATGATGACTCCATCGAAGCGATTGCGCTTCAGAATGGCGAGGACGCGGAGAACATCGACTTCGCCGTCGTCGATGAACGTTTCTTTGTAGTGCGGGACCTTGTCGCGGACGTTTCGCAGATGGACGTAGCCGAGACGATTTTGCCGGCTGTAATGATCGACGACTTCGTAGATGTCGCCTTCGGTCATCTCCGCCAGCGAACCGATGCAAAACTCCAGCTGGTTGGCCGGGCTGGGATTGAGGTCGATTACTTTCTGATACAGCTGTGGTTGATAAACGAGCCGCGGTTGGCCGCGAATGAACGGCAGCGGTGGATCGTCGGGGTGCAAGGCGAGACGGACACCGGCTTTTTCAGCGACTGGCAGAATCTCGTCGAGGAACCGCTGCAGGCGTGACCAGAGCTGTTCGTGCGTCGCCGATGGAATTGTGCCGGTCGCGCGATCTGGCGCGGTGGGATCGACGATCATGTTCCAGGCGAGTCCGTTTGGCATCGGGAGATCATAGGGGCCTTCCATGCCGACCGAGGGTGCGCGGCCCCGGGCGTAATTACCCTTGGTGCGACCCGCCACTCCGGCGATGGAAAAATTATAGCCCATGATTGGGATGCCGGCCTCGCCGAGGCGGCGTAGGATGGTCTTCACATTTTCGAGGTGAAGCGGGCGCTTGGGACCATCGAGGAGGATGTCATGCCAGTGGGCCGGATCGAAATTTTCGATGGCTTCCAGTTTGAGCCCGGCGGTCTCGATTTCCCGCCGGAGTGCGACAAGTTCCTCCAGCGTCCAAAGTTGATCCGGGTCACCGGCGAGGCCCCAACCCCAATCCGTCCCGACCGGCTGGTCGTCGGATTGCGAGTGGCCGCTGCCGCGGAAATAATCAACGAGGTGGGCGATGACGTGGGTCGCGCCGGCTTGTTGCGCGAACTGGAAGTTCTCGCGGTTGAGCATGTGCTTGTAGAGACCGAGGCCGAGTTTCATGGGAAGAGAAAGGTCTATTGGCCAACTCGCGGACTTTCAGTTCGCGCAACAAGCCGGCGCGACCCACGTCATCGCCCACCTCGTTGATTATTT
>JANYDX010000337.1 GCA_025363395.1 Verrucomicrobiota bacterium | reverse complement strand
ACAGCCACTTCCTCTGGCGCGACCGTTCCCTCCATCCGTTGCTGCGCGGCGCCAGTTTGGTCCTCGTCGGATTGGTGATGCTGCAAATCTGCCTCGGAGCGCAAATCATCTGGACCGGCCGGAGTGTCTATATGACCACGGGGCATGTGATTATCGGGGCGCTCACGCTCGCGACCACGTTCGGGGTGGCTTTTTCCACCTATCGCGGCTCGATTGAACGGACTCGTTCATGACCAAAGCCGAACCCAATCAACCGATCGTCCACCTCGCGTCCGAAACCAAGCGGGCCAGCTGGCGGCATTACCTTGAGCTGACCAAGCCGCGACTGAGCTTGATGTCGGTCATCACCGCAATGATCGGCTATCTGGCCGCCGTGCCCTATTCGTATGTGGATTGGTCGCGCACGTTTTTCGTGGTCCTGGGGACGGCCTTGTGCGCCGGTGGTGTCGCCGCATTGAACCAATGGATGGAAAGCGATCTGGATGCATTGATGAAACGCACGGCCGACCGGCCGATTCCCGCCGGCATCGTGCAGCCCGGCTCCGCTTTCGTGCTCGGCTGGTGCTTGTGCATCGCCGGGATGATGACCTTGTTCAAGATGGTCAATGGCCTGTCGGCCTTCCTCGCGCTCGCCACCGTCGTCGCCTACCTCGCTATTTATACCCCGGCCAAAAAATGGTCTTGGTGGAACACCGAGATTGGCGCCATTAGCGGCGCGCTGCCGCCGATGATCGGTTGGGCGGCCGCCGGGCGTTCCAACTCCGCGCTGGGCTGGTGTCTGTTCGCCATTCTCTACACGTGGCAGATGCCACACTTTTACGCACTTTCCTGGACTTATCGCAAGGACTACGCCGCTGCGGGCATGAAGATGTTGTCGGCGAAGGACCCCGACGGCCACCGCGTTGCACGCCGGGCCTTCATCTGGACGGTTCTGCTGGTGGCCGCGAGTGCCCTGCCCTCGCTTCTCGGCTACTGCTCCTGGTATTATCTGGCCTGCGCCGTGGTACTCGGGCTCTGGTTTTTGAAATCCGCCATCACCTTTCTGAATCCTGAAAAACGCGAGACCGAGGCGCGCAAATTGTTCTTCATTTCCATCGCTTATCTCCCGCTGATCCTGGGCCTGTTGGTGACGGACCGCTTTTATTTCAAATTGTAACAGCCTGCTGGCAGGCGAGACCGCGCATCCATCAAAGACCCGATGACCATTCACGAAATTCCCACGCTGAACGCCGCTCTGAACGCCACCGCCACCGTGCTGATCACGGCCGGTTTTATTTTCATCAAACAGGGCAAGCGCGACGCCCATCGCGCCGCCATGCTGACCGCTGGCGTCGTGTCGGCCCTCTTCCTCGTCGGGTACGTCACCCACAAAATCCTGATGCGCGGAGTGCACACGCCCTTTGGCGGCGAAAATCCCGCATTGCGCGCGTTTTATTACACGATGCTGATCTCACACATCATCCTCGCGATCTCTATCGCCTACCTCGTGCCGCGCACTTTTCTATTCGCGATCAAGGGCGACTATGTCTCTCACAAGAAGTGGGCCCGGTTCACCTTTCCCATCTGGTATTATGTGTCGGTGACGGGCGTATTGGTGTATTTTTTCCTGTATGTGTGGTGGCCCGCGACTCCAGTCGTGGCGTAACAAATCATTGGGAACGGCCGGAACGGGGGACGGAACTCGCAGGTTGCGGCGCAAGCATGGCGCGGAGCGGAGTCCGCGCCCTACCCCACAAACTGCAAAAAAAGCCAGACCCGCAGGTCTGGCTTGGTCGCAACCGGTTTTTTCCGGCCGGTTTACTTGACGACGAGCACGCCGGTCATGCCTGCAAGGTAATGCCCGGGAAAGGTGCAAAGAAAGTGATACTCACCTGCTTCGGCCGGAGCTTTGAAGCTGACTTCTTCACTTTGCTTGGGCCCGAGCAGCTTGGTGTGTGCGATGACCTGATCGGCAAGGGCCGCCGGCACATACTCGGTAGCCGCGGCCATGATCGCCCCGTCGGTAAAAGCCTTGAGATCGACGCCGTTTTTGAGGAGCACCCAATTGTGTCCCATGGCGGCTTTGGGGAGGGTTCCCATGTTGGTCAGGGTGACTTTGACGTCCTGCCCGGCCTTCACTTCCAAGCGAGTTTGGTTAAATTTCATCGTATCGTTGGCGGTGAGGTCGAAAGTCGCAACCGCCGGGACTTCGGCGACTGCAGCCGCGGGAGCCGCCGGGGAGGCCGCGTCTTGTTTTTTGCCGCAGGCGGCCAAAATAGCGCTGCCAGCCAGCACGGAGAGGAGGATATATTTTTTCATACGAAGGGAGCTATCGCACAGCCTGGGGCCGGGCGCAATCTTGTAGGGAACGGATTACGCGGAGCTAATACGCCACCCAGCGGACGTAATACCGTACTACTTAGCCGCCAAAGCCTGAGGTTGGGGCTGGTTTTGTGATTGAAATGGCCGACTTTTTGCAAACTCTGACACGATATTTTGCAGCAGCGCACACCGCTGGTGCCTCCACTGTTACACATGACCCGCACACGCTCCGACCATCGCAAAGTTTCCCGCTTTGCCACCGCTTTATTTGCAGGACTCGCCTTGGTCCTTATGTCTGGCTGTAAATTCGCGGAGGTTTTCAGCCTCAGCGGCCCGCAATCCACGATGGTGACCGCCGGACCGGTCGCAAAGTCCCAGTGGGATCTCTTTATGGTCACCGTGTATGTGACCACCTTCATCTTCATCGTGGTCGGCGCGGTGCTGGCATACGCCCAGATCAAATTTCGCGCCAAATCCGATGCGGATGAGCATGCCGAACCCCCACCGCAGGGCCACGGGAATCCCCTGATTGAAGTGGGCCTGATTGCCGCTTCTGTCGGTCTCCTCGTCATCATCGCTATTCCCACTCTCCGCGACATTTGGTACACGCATGACGTTCCAGAGGATGAAAAGGGCAACGCCATGGAAGTGGTGGCCACGGGCTATCAGTGGTGGTTCAAATTTGAATATCCGTCCGAAACCATCAAGCTGCCCAACAACGCGGGCGAAATTCCTCTCGTTACGGGCAATGAGCTCGTAGTTCCGGCCGGTACCCCGGTGCGTGTATTGCTTCGCACCGTCGATGTCATCCACAGTTTCTGGATTCCGAAACTCGCCGGCAAGGTGGATATGATGCCGAACCGCCCGAATTTCCTCTGGTTTAAAGCGGACAAACCCGGCTACTACTACGGCCAATGCGCCGAGTATTGCGGTGAATCCCACGCGATCATGCGCTTCCGCGTCATCGCACTCTCCGCCGCCGATTACGTCAAATGGCTCGAAAACCAAAAGCAGCCGGCCCGCACCGTCACCGCCGACGCTGTCTCCGCTTCCGAAGTGCCGCATGCGCAGTTCGCCAGCTTGAAGTTGGACGATGGCCAGGCTCTTTCCGGTTCTCCGGAGTTTGACGCCAATCCGCTCGCTGCCTGGAAGAAAATGCAAGATCCCGAGGCAAATGAGAAAGCCGCTGAGGTCGCCACCGGCCGAAAACTCTTCCAGCAAAAAACCTGCATCACCTGCCACACCGTCCGCGGCCATGAGGGTGTTGGTGTCGCCGGTCCTGACCTGACCCGCGTCGGAGCCCGGTCCACGATTGCCGCCGGCGTCCTCGAAAACACGCACGAGCATCTGCATAACTGGATCAAGATGCCCAACCACTTCAAGCCCGGCAACAAAATGTGGTTTGGCGGCTACAACACCCTGCAGGGCGAGGATTGGCAGCCCAACCCCAATCTCGCCTTGAACGATCAGGAGATCGATTCACTCGTCGCCTACTTGCACAGCCTGAAATAAGTCAGCAGGAATTTCCAACCCATCCCCTTTTATGGCCAAAGCACTGGCAAAAACTAGTTTCACGGGAGCCGGACACACGCCTGCCAAGACGTTTGACCTTTTCCCCCGTCCCACGGCCAAGACCGGCCTCATCGGCTGGCTGACCACCGTCGATCACAAAAAAATCGGCATGCTGTATGGCGGTTTCGCCATTCTCTTTTTCCTCATCGGTGGCTTGGAAGCGCTGATGATCCGCACCCAGCTTATCGTCCCCAACAATCGTTTTGTCAGTGCGCAGCTCTACAACGAGCTCTTCACGATGCACGGCACGACGATGATCTTCCTCGCCGTCATGCCCCTCAACGCAGCGTTCTTCAATCTGCTGATTCCGATCCAGATTGGTGCGCGTGACGTTGCTTTCCCCCGGTTGAACACTTTTTCGCTGTGGGTTTGGGTGGTCGGAGCAATCCTACTCAACGTCGGCTGGCTCTCGCACTTCGTCCCCAGCTGGAAATTCGGCGGCGCGCCCGACATCGGCTGGTTCGGCTACGCTCCCCTCACCTCCAAAGCTTTCACGCCTGATCTTTCAACCGATCTCTGGGTGGTCGGCATTCAGGTGCTCGGCCTGTCCTCAATTGTCGCCTCGTTGAATTTCATCGTGACGATCATTAACATGCGCGCTCCGGGCCTGACGATGATGCGCCTGCCCGTTTTCACTTGGATGGCGCTCGTCACGAGCTTCCTCCTCATCCTTGCGCTTCCCGCCATCGCCATCGCGCTGGTCGAGGTGATGTTTGATCGCAATTTCGGCACCAATTTCTTCGAAGTCTCCGGAGGCGGCCAGCCCATCCTCTGGCAGCATTTGTTCTGGGTGTTCGGCCATCCCGAGGTGTACATCCTGATCCTGCCCCCGATGGGCTATGTCTCCGAAATTCTGCCCACTTTCTCGCGCAAGCCGCTTTTTGGTTATCCCATCATCGTCTTCTCGGGCGTCGCCATCGGCTTCATCGGCTTCGGCGTGTGGAGCCATCACATGTTCACCACCGGCATGGGCACCATTGCCACCGCCGCCTTCTCGATCGCCACCATGGCCATCGCGGTGCCGACCGGCGTCAAGATCTTCAACTGGATCGGCACGCTTTGGGGTGGCCGCATTGTCACCCGCACGCCCATGATGTTTGCCCTCGGCTTCATCTGGATGTTCATG
>JANYDX010000330.1 GCA_025363395.1 Verrucomicrobiota bacterium | reverse complement strand
CCGCGGGAACCACCACTGTACCCCCACCTTTGCCGGCCGCCGCATCGATCGCCGACTGAATGGCGGCTGTATTCAGAAACGCTCCACCGGCAACGGCACCGAAAGCGGTAATCGGAAATTTTTCCTGAGCCGCGAGAGCCGCAGCAAGCGTGAGCCCCAGCAGGGTACAGCGGCACAGAATATCAAAGCGGGAATTCATCATGGAAGCGGAAACCACTATCGCGCTATCCCGGAGGAAGTGAAAGCGACAAAATAAGACCGCGTCACTCACTGCGCCGACGGATGGTTCACAGTCGAACGGCGATTGATTCCCGGTTTGCCATGGGCCGCGCAGCTTGCTTGGGTGCGGCCTTCCCACCATGCCACGCACCCTCGTCAGAGATGCTCTCAATGCCACCGCTCCGAGCGACGCCATTTTTCTCCAGGGCTGGGTCCGCACCCGGCGCGATGCGAAGGCTTTTTCCTTCATCGAACTCAACGACGGATCCAGCCTGAAAGGCCTCCAGGTTATCGTCGATGCCACCCTCCCTGACTATCCGCAGGTGGGCCGCGCCAGCACCGGCGCGTCCGTCGAAGTCCAGGGCCGGCTCGTCGCCTCGAAGGGTCAGGGGCAGCAGTGGGAAGTGGTCGCGGAAAAATTCACCGTACTCGGCGAAGCCGACGCCACCTACCCGCTGCAAAAGAAGGGCCACTCCCTGGAATTTCTCCGCGAGATCGCCCACCTGCGCCCACGCTCCAATCTTTTCGGCGCTGTCTTCCGCGTGCGCAGCCGGCTGGCCTACGCCGTGCATCAGTTTTTTCAGGAGAAACAATTCTTCTACGTCCACACACCCATCATCACGGCCAGCGATGCCGAGGGCGCCGGCGAAATGTTCCGGGTCACGACGCTTCCGCTCGGAAATCCGCCGAAAACCGAACAGGGCGAAGTGGACCACACCCAGGATTTTTTCGGCCGGAAAACCTTTCTCACCGTCAGCGGCCAGCTCGAGGGCGAAATTTTCGCCACGGCCCTGTCCAATATCTACACGTTCGGCCCGACTTTTCGCGCGGAGAATTCCCACACATCGCGCCACGCGGCCGAGTTCTGGATGATCGAGCCCGAAATCGCGTTCTGCGATCTGGCGGGCGACATGGCGCTCGCGGAGGAATTCGTGAAATACCTCATCCGGGACGCCCGGGAGCACTGCGCCGCCGATCTGGAATTTTTCAGCAAATTCGTGGACAAAGAACTGTTGACCCGCCTCGACTTCGTGCTCGAGCGGCCGTTCCAGCGGTGCAGCTACACCGACGCCATCGCAATCCTCACGCAGAACGGCAAAACGTGGGAGCATCCCGTCGCGTGGGGCGACAACCTGCAGTCCGAACATGAACGCTACCTGACCGAGGAACATTTCAAATGTCCGGTCACGGTCTATAATTATCCACGCGCGATCAAGGCGTTCTACATGCGCGTCAACGAGGGTGATGCACCTGGCCGTCAAACCGTGGCCGCCATGGATTTGCTCGTGCCCGGGATCGGCGAAATCATTGGCGGCAGTCAGCGCGAGGAGCGGATGGAACTGCTCAAGGAAGGCATGGCGCTGCATCATCTTTCCGAAAAGGACTACTGGTGGTATCTCGACCTGCGCCGCTACGGCACGGTGCCACACGCGGGCTTCGGACTGGGCTTTGAACGCATGCTCATGTTCGTCACCGGCGTGGCGAACATCCGCGACGTCATCCCCTTCGCCCGCACGCCGGGCACGGCGGAATTTTGAAACTCCGCTCACCTGCGCCCAAAGCCGATGGCCTCACCCCGCCGGCAGCACCAACACGAACATCGCGCCACGTCCCGTGGGTTGGTTTTCGCACCAGACGCGCCCGCGCATTGACTCGGCGAGGGAGCGCACAATCGAAAGACCAAGGCCCGTCGACTTTTCACCGCCGGTCGGCTTGGCACTGCCGCGCGTATATTTCGTGAAAATCTGTTCCCGTTCCGTCGCCGGTACCCCCGGGCCGTCATCGCAGACTTCGAGTCGTACTTCGCTTACTTTCCGGGTCAGTTGAACGCGAATCCGTCCCCCGAGCGGAGTGAACTTCACTGCGTTGGACAACAGGTTGTCCATGATCTGACGCAATGCCGTTTCATCGGCCAGAACCGTCACCGGCGGCCCCGGGCAGGAAGTTTCAATCTCGATTTTTTTTCGGGCGGCCTCGGCGCCAATGGCCGCGAGCATGTTTTTGAGCACCTGTCCGGCATCAATCGGGATCGGTCGCAACTCACGGCGCCCCGTCTCGATTGCCTCAAGGTCGAGAATGTCGTTCAACAAACGGGCCATCCGCGTCACCTGTCCCTCGATGAGCAGCAACGCCTCGTCACCGGGCACGGCGCGGAGTCGCAGGCTGGAATCGACCACCAGCTGCATGCCCGTCAGCGGCCCGCGCAAATCGTGCGCGGCCATTTGCAACAGGGCACTGCGGTCGTCATTGATCCGGGTCAGCTCGCGGTGCGCCTGTTCGACTTCCCGCTGAAGCCGGATGCGCTCGACCAGCTCGCGTTTCAGACTGCGGTTGTGCCACACAAAAACCCCAATGACCGCCGTTAGCACCGCCAGTACGAGTGCGGCGGCCTTCCACACGAGATCCCAGCGGACCACCCGGGCATAATCGACGCGAATCCAGCGGTGATTCAACGCCTGCAAATCGGCCCGCGTGATGGTCGCGATGCCCTTGTCGAGCAAGCCGACCAATTCCGGCCAGTCCTGGCGCACGGCATAGCGCAGATCGAAAACCTCCGGCATGATCCCGGCAATTTTAAGCGAGGTGAGACCGCGCGTTTTGATGATGAAGCTGGCATTGACAAGATTCGTGATCACCGCGTCGGCCTCGCCCTCCGCCACCAGTTCCAGCGCCTCGGTCACGCCCTCCGTATAGCGCAGGTGCACCTCGGGAAACTCACGGGCCAGCTCGGTCATCGTCACGTAGTCCTTCGGCCCGGCCACGGTTTTCCCGGCGAGATCATACACGGACCACAAAAACGGCTGGTCGCCACGCGTGATAATCCCAGCAGGAAACGACTGGTAAGGAGTAGTGAAATGAAAATTCTGCTCCCGTTCCGGAGTGCGCGCCGTGCCGGCAAGCACGTCGATCTCCCCGTTCTTGGCGCGGGCAAAGGTATCGCTCCAGCTGGAGCCGTGGACCGGCTCAAATTTTATTCCCAGCCGCTCGGAGAGCAGCTGGAGAATATCCGCGTCAATGCCGCTGAATTCACGGGTGGTTTTCTGAAAGCTAAACGGCGGCCAGTCCGCATCGTAGCCCACGCGGATGCGGGGATGGGCCGCGATCCACGCCCGTTCCGCCTCCGTCAGGGTGACGCAAGGCACCACCCCGGTGCCGGTCTCCTCGGCGAGAAGAAAAAAGACGGCCCCCAAAAACGCCCAGCCTGTGAAAAGCCAGCGAAGCCATCCGTTGAAATGGGCCCTGTTTTTCACGCGGTGCACGAAAGGCTATCCGACGCGGCAGCTGTGGCAAGCTCACGGTGGCGCACGCCGACACAGCTTTATTTTGGCAGGTGGAACCCGGTGCCACCGCCTCGTCCACGCGACTACACTTTCACCACCGTGCGCTTCCCGCTCGCGGCGGCGGCATAGATGGCCTCGATGATCGTCAGATCGCGCCGCCCCATCTCGCCGGGCACGGGTGATGGCCGGCCGGTCAGCACACAGTGCGCAAAATCATCCATCTGCAACGCCTGCTGGCTCGCCGGCGGAGTCGCGTTGACCTGTCCCTTGCTCGTGCTGGCTTTCAGATTGCGATAACCAAAAGCCGGCCCGACTTCGAACCACCCGTTCTTCGCTTCCGCCCGGAAGTGATCGCCCCGGTCGTTATAGCTCGTGAAGCAATCACTCCGTTCACCGCCGGGAAATTCCATGCTCCACTCGATCGACTCCTCGACATCGCGGAAAAATTCCGGCCGCTTCTTCGGCAACTCGTGCGCCGTGACCGCCAGCGGCGCCGCCCCCGCGCCCATGCAGGACTCCTGGATCAAATACACGCCGAGATCCATCAACGGCCCGCCACCGGCGAGCTTTTTTTCCGCCCGCCATTGCGCGTGATCCATCACGAATGCGAATCGCCCCTTCATCTGCAGGAACGGACCAAATTCCTGCGTCCGCACCAGCCGGCGCAATTCTTCATGGAAAGGATCGAAGTGCACCCGGTAACCCACTGAGAGCTTCACCCCTGCCGCGCGGCAGGCCGCAATGATCGCATCACACTCGGCCACGGTGTTGGCCATTGGCTTCTCGCAGATGACGTGTTTGCCGGCCTTCGCGGCGGCAATGCAATGCTCGGCGTGCAGGCCGTTTGGCGTGACCACATAGACAATGTCGATCTCCGGATTATCCGCCATCCGCGCCATCGTTTCGTAGCCATAAACACTGGATTCCGGGAATCCATAGTCGGCCGCCCACTTCACGCCCTTGGCGCGGTCTCCGGTGACAACACCGGCGAGCCGGCAATTGTCCGTCAGGCGCAGGGCGGGACCCAGTTCGCGGGTCGAGTAATAACCAAGTCCGACGAGGGCAACCCCGAGCTTGCGGGCGTTGGCCGGACGGTCGAGCGCGCGACTCAAATTTGGGGCGAGGGCGATGGCAGCCGCGGCGGAAGACAACTGGCCCAGAAATCGACGACGGGAAACACGGGAATCATTCATGGCGGTGAAGGGGTTGATCAATCTGCACTAAACGAGGGAAAGCTAACACAGCGAACCGGCCCGACAAGCTCTGGTTGCGCGGACTTCCCGCAGAAAGATCAACCCTCGGTTTGCCCTTCATCCAATGTAGTATCCTATTGAACGGTGAAATCGAAGCGTATCCCTTTTTCCCTATGAAATACCTCACCCTGTCATTGCTGGCGGGATTATCAGCCCTTTCATCTTCGGCCGCCCCCGCTCCAGCCAGTGTTGCCGAACTTTTTGCCACCCCGGAAAATCTCCAATTGGTCAGGACGGCAGACAAAACCGATGTCTGCATTCTGCGTCACATCGAAGCCACCCCCCGGCCGGACGGCAGCATCGACCACAGTACCGAGCGCTACGAAGAAACCGCCTTTGTCAATGTGCCGGCACCCACCGCCGCCGCGTTGCGCGATCTTGTCCTGAGTGAGAAAACCTATGACTGGAAGGGAGGCAACGGTGGCCGCCGGCCCCAGTTTTATCTCCGTTTGCGTTTTCACCGCGGCGAAGAAGTCCTCACGCTCGATTTCTGCTTCCTCTGCCACGTCTTCAGCCTTTCTCGCCACGGAGAAGAAATCGGACACGCAAACTTCAGCGGAAATTCCGACCTTTTCCTCCAGGCTTTCCTCCAGCTGTTTCCCCAGGACGAACCGCTCAAGCACGTCGCCAAGGAAGCGGGCCTGCCGCTCTGATCCGGCGGCATCGGAACAAATTTATTTGATCGTCGCATTCACCACGGAGACGGGTTCGACGGCATGGCCAAGCATGTTCGATAAAATCCCGTGCGGAAAGATTCCACCAATAAGCGCGCGCCGGATAAGTTCACAAAAAAGCCGCCCGACTTTGCAGTCGGACGGCTGAAATGAACCCATCCGCATCGCTGTGGATGGCGGCGGAAACTCAGGACGTTGGAACGCTCTGGATCGTCTTGAGAATGCGACCGGCGACCAGGTAGGGGTCAGCGGCGGAATTCGGACGACGATCCTCAAGGTACCCCTTGTAGCCGGAGTTGACGAAGCTGTGTGGCATGCGCACCGACGCGCCACGGTCGGCGAGACCATAGCTGAACTTGTCGATCGACTGCGTCTCGTGAAGACCGGTGAGGCGCAGGTGGTTTTCCGGACCGTAGACGGCGATATGCTCGTCGCGGTATTGGTTGAAGGCGGCCATAAGTTTCTCGAAATAGGCTTTGCCACCGACTTCGCGCATGTGCTTGGTCGAGAAATTGGAGTGCATGCCGGACCCATTCCAATCGAGTGGTTGCTGGAAGGGAGCGAGGATCGGCTTGCAGCGCCATTCGATGTCGATGCAATACGTTTCCGCCAAGCGGGTCAGGATGTAGCGTGCGACCCACATCTGATCGGCAGCGCTCTTGGAGCCTTTGCCGAAGATCTGGAATTCCCACTGACCCTTGGCGACCTCGGCGTTGATGCCTTCGATGTTAATGCCGGCATCAAGACAGATATCGATGTGCTTCTCGACGATTTCGCGAGCAACCGAACCGACGTTCTTGTAGCCAACGCCAGTGTAATACGGGCCCTGCGGGGCCGGAAAGCCACCCACGGGGAAACCGAGCGGAACGCCGTCCTTGTAGAAAAAGTATTCCTGCTCGAAGCCGAACCAAGTGTCCGGATCATCGGGAATGGTTGCGCGTGAATTCGACGGGCTCGCCACACCGGTGTGCTGGTAGGTTTCGCACATCACTAGCACGCCGTTCTTACGGGTGCTGTCGGGAAATGCCGCCACCGGTTTCAGGACGATGTCGGAACTCTTACCCTCGGCTTGCTGGGTCGAGCTGCCGTCAAACCCCCAAGCGGGAAGATCTTCGAGCTTGGGGAAGCTGCCGAATTCCTTGATTTGTGTCTTGCTGCGCAGGCTGGCGAGCGGCGTGTAGCCATCGAGCCAGATGTATTCCAGTTTATATTTGGCCATAATAGGTAGGTATTTTTTAGGGGGTTCTGAGGGAATGATGACGGCGAGGGAGCCGAAAAGCACCGCTCTAAACCGAGTTTTCAAATCAGCACCTCACATGCCAGAGGCAATGAGAAATTCGCAACATGACTCAGGTTTTACAAGTGAGGACCTAGTATTACACCGAAAACAGGCCGAAGCCTACACTTGCCACCATGCTTCAGCCCTGAATGGTTCCCCAACGTACATGCATGAGGTCAAAAACACGCAGCGCGCCCTCGTCCGCATCGGCTATGACGGGAACGTCCACAAGACATTCCGCGGCCCCCAGGCTTACGCTCGTTTTGAAAACGAAGTGCGCGTTCTTCGCTATCTGGAAACACGCGCCTGCGATTTTGTCCCCCGCCTGATCGAAGTGGACGAGTCGGACCTGAAAATCATCACGACCAATTGCGGTTCACGGGTGGATCAGGTCAACCCCGAGCGGCTGAAGGCGCTGTTCGCGGAGCTGGAAACCTTTGGCGTGCGACACGACGATCCGGAAATTCGCAACGTGACCTACCGGCGGACCGATGGGCGTTTCTGCCTGATCGACTTTGAATTCGCCACCCTGCTGGTGGCACCAGGCGTCAAACCACCCGCGGTTCTTCTCCGCTGGTCCGCGCTCACCCACCGCGGACACGTGCGCCCCAACAACGAAGACACTTTTCTCGCGCTCGAATTCGACGGTCGCGAGGTTCATTATCTGGGTAAGATCGGTGAATCCTCCTCGGCCAAAAATGACTTCGTCTTCGCCGTCAGCGATGGCATGGGCGGGGCGAACTCGGGCGAATTTGCCAGTCGCATCACCAAGGAAAAAATCACGCAACTGCTGCCGAAAGGATTTCGGAACGCCGCGCCCGGACCCACGAGCGGCTATGACAAAACCCTTCTGACCCTCTTCCGCGCAATTCATGAGGATCTGATCGAACTCGGTGAATCCTACGAGGAATGCCGCGGCATGGGCACCACGCTCAGCCTGTGCTGGCTCACGCCCGGCTGGCTGTATTTTGGCCACATCGGGGACAGCCGCGTCTATCACCTCCCGTCGGGCGGCGGACTGACCCAGCTCACGCATGATCATGGCCATGTCGGCTGGCTGCGCCGGAATGGCCGGCTCACGGAACGCGAAGCGCGTTCCCATCCCATGCGCAACGCACTCCACCAGTCGCTCGGAGCCGAACACCAGTTCATCGAACCCCAGTTCGGCGCGCTGCCGGGCTCCGCCGGTGATCGTTTTCTCCTCTGCTCCGATGGCCTCATCGAAGGCCTCTGGGATTACCACCTTGATGAAATGGTGCGCGGCGCGGGGACCGCCCAAGCCGCCCAACGACTCGTGGACGCCGCCCTCGAGCGCGCCGGGCGCGACAACATCACTGCGCTAGTGGTTGAAATCATCGCGCCGACGCCACCAAATAATCCGTAAGCTAGGTTTTGCACCGGACACTGGTGCACTCCCTGCTTGAATTCGCCAGTGAGCTTCGCACTCAACGCACCAACCCGCATCAACCCCATGACCAAGATTTTTGTCTATGGCACTTTGAAACGGGGCGGCCGCAATCATCGCTACCTTGCCGGCCAGCAGTTTCTTGGTGAAGCCCGCACCACAGCGGGTTATACGTTGTATTCATTGGGCGATTATCCCGGCATGGTACGCGTTCCCAATGATCAGGCTGAAGTAACGGGTGAAGTTTGGGCTGTTGACACCGCAGGCCTCGCCGGCCTCGACCAACTCGAGGGTGTGAACGAAGGACTGTACGAACGTGTCGGCCTCAAGTTGGCCCCGCCTTTCGCCGATGATCCCGTCGAAACGTACCTCTATCTTCACAGCCTCGAAGGTCGTCTGATCATCGGCTCAGTCTGGCGGGAACAGTGAATGCCTTTGACTGGCAATAAACGGCACAAAGGCTGGACATATTCACGACCGCGTCATCCATCCGACTTTCGCCACAAACTGCCTCCGCCAGCGATCCGGTGCGATCTCGTAGGCCCGCTTGAACGCAGCCGACAAATGAAACGCTGAACTGAATCCCACCCGCGCGGCAGCGTCATCCAGGGTCATTTCACTCGCAGCCAGCAGCCGCCGCACCCGAGAAAGCCGGAGTTGAATCACATATTGCCAAGGTGCATATCCCGTATGCAGCTTAAAGGCCCGGCGAAAATGAGAATATGCCACCCCAAGGCCGCGCGCCAGGGCCTCAATGTTCACCGGCTCCCCGAGATGTTCCGCCAGATAACGCTCCGCCTCTGCCAGTGCGCCCGCCATGCGTGATCGCACGGCCGGGATTTGGCGCGATTTTTCCCAGGCTGCCAAAACCCCGAACGCACCGGCCGCCAATTGGGCATCAAAGCCCGGACCCGCGTGGCGGGCGAGCGAGTGCACTGCCTCCAGCGCCGCCTCGATGTTACCACCCACCCCCACGCGGCGCACTGCTGCAGCGGGTGAAAAGACGGCATTCCGCAGGAGCTTTTCCACCAGCGGACCCTGCACCTCAATCCAACTTTCCTCCCACCCAGTCGCCGGATCAGGCCGGTAGCGATGCCAGACTTTGGGCAGAAGCACGAACGCCGTGCCCGCCTCGATCCGCTTTCTCCCCAAGTCGCGCGTCTCCAGCCATCCGCGACCGTTGGTTATAAGAACCACCTGCAGAGCTTCCAGCACCCGGCCGCGTGACCAGTTGAAATGATGATCCGCGGGATGGGTTCCCGCCGGATAAACCGCACCCGACGGAACCCGCGTGAATCCGGCAGCCGACAGGCCAAGGCCCCAGTGCCGGATTTCTGGCGCACTGGAAAAATACCGGAAATAGTCCGCCTCACGCTTAGGCATATTTCATATGGGAAAGATCAGTTATGCGATTCCTCCCGGCCCGTCGATCTTGTAGATTCGTCACCGATGGATGCCCCACCCCTTCGGATCGGACTGTTCGGTATTGGCCTGGACGCGTACTGGCCCCAATTCGCCGGCCTGCAACAACGCCTCACCGGCTACATCGAACGTGTCGCCGCCAAACTCGCCCGGCCCGGGGTGGAAATCGCAAACCTCGGACTGATCGACAACGCCGATCGCGCCCAGGCCGCCGGACGTGAATTTCGTCGGCAGGACGTGGACCTGATCTTCCTGTATGTGACCACTTACGCGCTTTCGTCCACCGTGCTACCGGTGGTGCGGCGAGCCCGCGTACCGGTGATTGTGCTGAATCTCGCTCCCGCACCCGCCCTCGATTACACGGCGTTCAACCGTCTTGGGGACCGGACAAAAATGACGGGCGAATGGCTGGCGCATTGTTCCGCCTGCCCCGTTCCGGAAATCGCCAACGTTTTCCGCCGAGCGGGCATCCCCTTTCATCAAATCACCGGCGTGCTTGACGATGATCCGGTTTGCGCGCGTGAAATCGATGCTTGGGTCGAAGCCGCTAGGGTGGCCGCCGGCATGGCGAACAACCGTCTCGGGTTGATGGGTCACACTTACAGCGGAATGCTCGACATCCAGTCCGACGCGACGATGCAAAGCGTGGTGTTTGGCACGCACATCGAACACCTCGAGGTAGACGAGCTTTCTGCATTGCGGCGCAACGTTTCCAACGAAGCCATCCGTCGTCGCCTGGCGGAATTCCACCAAGCATTCGACGTGCAAGCCGACTGTCCGCCTGAAGATCTGGCCGAGGCCGCACGCACCTCGGTCGCCCTCGATGAACTGGTCGCGACCCATCAGCTCGGTTCACTCGCGTATTTCTACAAGGGCACGGGTGTGGCTGAAAACGAAACCACGATCACCTCGATCATTCTCGGCACGTCGCTGCTTACGGGCCGCGGAGTGCCGGTCGCCGGCGAATATGAGGTGAAAAACGCGCAGGCCATGAAGATCATGGATCTCTTCGGCGCAGGCGGTTCATTCACCGAATATTACGCGATGGATTTCAAGGACGACGTCGTACTCATGGGCCATGACGGTCCGGGACACCTCCGCATCGCCGAGGGGAAAACCAAGGTCCGCCCGCTCAGCGTTTATCACGGCAAGGTCGGCCGGGGGGTTTCGGTTGAAATGGCCGTCAGGCACGGACCGGTCACGCTGCTATCAGTAATCGAAACCATCGGTGGCGGCCTGGCGCTGCTTTGTGCCGAAGCCGAATCCGTCGCTGGTCCGATCATGGAAATCGGCAACACCAACAGCCGCTACCGTTTCCCCTGCGGCGCGCGCGAATTTGTCAACCGATGGAACAGCCATGGTCCAGCTCATCACTGCGCGGTGGGCATTGGACATATTGCCGGCCGCATTGAAAAACTAGGTCTGCTGCTGGGCATGCCATTCATCCGCGTCTGCTGATTTTCCCCATCCGGCAGATTGAGATCACCCGCGCCCCTTTCACAGGCCTCGCCTTATCCCATGCTCCCCTCTGACACCCAGCCATTTCTCGGCATACTTTTCCACGCCATTGGCGGACTGGCCGCCGCAAGTTTTTATCTGCCGTACCGTCGCGTCCGACAGTGGTCGTGGGAAACCTACTGGATTGTCGGGGGCGTGTTCAGCTGGTTGATCGCCCCGCTTGCGGCCGCGCTCATCATCGTGCCGCGCACCTTTGAGATTCTGCGGGCCGCACCAACCGCCGCCCTGCTCAACGCGTGGTTGCTCGGTGTACTTTGGGGAATGGGCGGACTCACCTTCGGTCTTTCGATGCGCTACCTTGGCATCGCGCTGGGCTATGCCGTCGCATTGGGCTTCTGCGCAGCCTTCGGCACGCTGGTGCCACCGTTGTGGGACGGACAACTCGGCGCGTTGGCTACAAGCACCAGTGGGCGCTGGATCCTCGGCGGCATCGCCCTGTGTCTTCTTGGCATCGCCTTCAGCGGCAACGCCGGCCTCGGCAAGGAACGCGATCTCTCCACCGACAAAAAAAAGGAAACCGTGAAGGAGTTTTCATTTGGCAAGGGCATGCTCGTGGCCTTCGCCTGCGGCCTGCTCAGTGCCTGCATGTCCTTCGCTTTTCGAGCCGGAACGCCGGTGGTGGAATCCGCCATCGCCTTGGGCGTGCCATCCCTCTGGGCCGCGTTGCCCCTGCTTGTCGTAATCCTGCTGGGCGGCCTGGCGACCAATTTAATCTGGTGCCTCATCCTCAACGCACGGCACCGCACCTTTGGCGAATATATTGGACGCACCGCCGAACCCGCTCCAACCCCGCTGGTCCGCAATATTCTGCTTTGCGCACTCTCCGGTTTGGCGTGGTACCTGCAATTTTTCTTCTATAGCATGGGGGAATCGCGCATGGGTGCACAGTTGCATTTCTCCAGTTGGACGCTGCACATGTCGGCAATCATAATCTTCAGCACGATCTGGGGTCTGTGGTTGCATGAATGGCGTGGTGTCACCGCCCGCACCCGCGGCTGGATCGCAGCCGGGCTCGGGACCTTGATTGTCTCCACCCTGATCGTAGGCTATGGCAATTATCTCAGCTCAATGCCTCACTGACTTTTCAGCGCAGTCTTCGGCAGCCGTTTCACAGTCACAAACCGGGCTCGAAACAAATCCTCGATCAATTCCCGCGCCGGTGCCGGAATGCGCTTCACCAAATCCTCCATCGGAGGCAGATCTCCCTTTTCATCCTCGGTGTTCGCAATCGCAGGCAGAGCCGAAACCACGACGCCATTGTCGCGTTCCGCCGACAGGAAAGCCGCCTCTTCGTCAGCCGAAGGTCCGACGGGAGCGGAATCCATGGCCGGCGGAATATCCGAGAGAATCGCCGCAGGAACACTATCCTCCTCTTCACCGGGCTTGCCCGAAATACCGGATCCAACAGAGGCCACTGTAACCTCAGGCGTGGATGTCAGTCGTTTTTTTTTACGTCGTCGGGCAGGCTGTCCGCCATGGCCGAGATTTCCTTGATCAGACTGTCGATCGCCCGCGCGCGACTGGCCTCGACGGCCTTCAGCAACGCGACTTCAAAATTGATCTTTTCGGAAAGGCCGTGCTTCACTCCACCCTCGCCTTCGCGCAAGCCGTCGAGCAGGCGGGTGAGTTGCTCCGTGGTCATCGAAGTGCCAAGCACGGCGCTGCTCCCGTTCTTCGCGATCGAATCGAGCAAGGCGGCCCGGACGTGCGATTGTACATCCACGAGAAGCCGGTAAAGATCCCGGCCGTTCTCGTCGCAGTCATCCACGATCTCGACAATTTTCTTGTGATCGGCCGCGGCCAGCGCAGCGGCCAGCGCAGCAACCTTTTCCGCCGCGACCAACCCATAGACATCCAATACATCGGCTTCGCCGATTTCGTTGCCGCAGAATGAAATCATCTGGTCGAAGATGGACTGGGCATCGCGCATGCCGCCATCGGCCATGCGGGCGATGCTCGCGAGGGCGGCGTCGCTCACCTTGATCTTCTCCGCCACGGCAATTTTTTTCAGCCGTTGCACGATGAGTTCGCTGGGAATGGGCTTCAGGTCAAACCGCTGGCAGCGGGAAATAATGGTCGGTAGCACCTTCTGTACATCGGTCGTCGCGAAGATGAACTTCACATGCGGCGGCGGCTCCTCGAGAGTCTTGAGCAAAGCGTTGAAGGCCTGGTTCGAGAGCATGTGGACCTCGTCGATGATGTAGACCTTGTACTGACCTTGCGCCGGGGCGTACCGCACGGTGTCGCGCAATTCGCGCACCTGCTCGATGCCGTTGTTCGAGGCACCATCGATCTCGATCACATCCAGGCAGGAACCATCCGCGATGGACATGCAGATGGGATCATTAACGTCGAAATCAGCCTTGGGGCCGCCGGTCGCATTCAGGGCCTTTGCAAAAATACGCGCCGTGCTCGTTTTGCCGGTGCCGCGGGGACCCACGAACAGATAGGCGTGGGCAATCCGGTTGCGCGTGATGGCGTTTTTCAAGGTGCGGACCACGTGGTCCTGCCCCACGACGTCGTCAAACGTCTGCGGGCGCCACTTGCGCGCAATAACTTGATAGGAGCCGGACATGAAAGCGGAGGGACTGAAAGGCTGAAGCGCTTAAAAATCCAGCCTGCGTTTTCGATTTCTTTCAGTCTTCCGGCTATTCGACCGCTCAGACTTTCAAAATAAAGTGGCCAGGCAATCCACGGCACTGGGAGGACGTCGTCACCGTTGCTGCCTTCCGGCCCTGGCGGGGTTCACGCGCCTGCTCATGCATGGCGCCTGGCCAACGCGGAACGTAGGCCTCACCTCTTGCCTTTCAACTAAAATAAAATGAATCAATCCGGACCGCAGCCGAGGCCTGATGCGAATCGACTAAATGCCCCCGGTCGGCTTCGCCGGTGGTGGCGGTTCACCCGCAGGTTTTCCCTGCTCGATGGGCTGCGGGCCACCCGGAGCGGACAGCCGGTTGTTTTTTTCAGGCATGACCTTCCGGGCCCGCTCCCGCATTTCCTTGTTGAGCTGCTCAAATTTGACGACCTGTTCCGGGGTCAGTTTTTCGGAAATCTCGCGCTCCATTCGTTCAAACACGGCCCTGGTCGAGGTCAGGCATCCACTGCGAATCTGGCTCAGTTCCTCCATGTTGCGGCGCACGATCGGGCGGAGTGCCTCCACCTGATCAGGCTTCAAGCCCAGTCGCTCCGCGAGCCGCTTCATATGATTGGGCGCCCATTGGTCGGGTCCGGGGCGCTTGGCCACCCATTCGCGACCAGCCCGCAGCATGACAAACGCACCAGTCACGCCCCCGGCAATGAAAATGCCCAGCAAAACCAGAATAAATTTCCACGGCTTGTTCATCTTAGGAAAGATCCAGCAGCTCGTCCACGTTATCGGCGGCCGTATAGGCATCCGTCATGGTCGAAGTGCTGAAAGGCGAAAAATTAAATGCCACCGCGGCCAACCCACATGCCGCAGCCACCAACAAACCGCGCAGGGCAAAACGTTCAAAGGGAGCCCAAACGTAGCTCGCCGGTATCGTGCCGGAAAGAGCCGCCACACGGGTGGCAAATCCGAGGGGCGCAGCCACGTCCCGGGAATCAGCCGCCTGGCGGGCTAACGCCGTGAGTCTCCGCCATTGTTGGTCAAATTGGTTCATGACTTCTCCTTGCTTTGTAGTTCCTGAAATAACTTTTGCAATTTCCGTCTGGCCCGAAAGGCCCGGACTTTGACGAGCGTTTGGTTCCAGCCCGTTTGGGTGCTGATTTCGGCGATTGTTTTTTGTTCGAGATCGAGCAACTGGATGACTAACCGGTCGTCCGGTTTCAATTGAGCAAGCAGCTTATAGACGAGTTCGCGCGCCTCCAATGCATCGCCGGGGGTGACGTCGCGCTCATCGGTCAGCACGTTGTCCAACACCTCTGCCTCCGTCTCGGACAAATCTGCCCAGCGAAATTCCGGCCGGCGTTTCTGCGCCCGCAACTGGTCAATGCAGGTTGTCACCGCGATCCGGGAAACCCAGTGCGGAAAGGGGACGTTGCCTTGGTACTGTGCGAGTCGGGTAAACATTTTCAAAAAGATGTCCTGAGCGAGGTCTTCCTCGGCCACGCGTCGGGGCAAATGGGACCGCACAATGCGGATGACCAGCGGGTAAAGGTGCTCGACGAGCTGGCGCGACGCCACTTGGTCGCGTTGCCGCACGCGTTCAAGACAACCGACCAGGTCGAACGAGTCATCAGCCATGGAATTGTGCAGGAAATAGGCACAATCTAGGAGACGGTGCCAGCGGGCGCGGAGTTACCACGAAACTCCACCCAAACGGGGTGTTGTAAATCAAATATCCACCCCAACCGACCACCTTCCACGGGGCACACGCCGGCACCACCTTCGTGAAAATATGCCGGCGGGTGGAATTCATGCTTATCTTGAACTCTGCGCAAACCTCCCAATCGTGTCCAAGTCTATTTGCCGATCATGCAATTCACCCCCGCCAAGCCTGCCATTTATGGCGAGACCCTCGACTCGCTCACCGCGATGTTGCAGCAGCACGGACATCCCGCTTTTCGGGCGAAGCAGATCATGGAGTGGCTCTACAAGAAACGCGTCAGCAACTGGGATGAAATGACCAACCTGTCGCGCCCGCTCCGCCTGTGGCTGGCCGCGTCCTTTGAACTGGAGCCCACCGGCTTCGTGTTAACAAAACAGTCAGAGGACGTGACGGACAAACTTCTGCTGGAACTGGCGGACAAATCCCTGATCGAGACGGTCATCATCCGGGCCCCGCAACTCGGCGTCGGCCAGGAAAACTCGCGCAAAACCATCTGTATTTCAACCCAGGTCGGCTGTGCCATGGGTTGCAAATTCTGCGCCTCCGGCCTCGAAGGCCTCAAACGCAATCTCTCCGCCGGTGAAATTGTCCACCAGCTCATCCAGGTTTGCCGCCAGGAAGACAGCCGCACACCCCGGGCGCACGCCGAACTCGTCTCGTTCGACAATCTCGTCGTCATGGGCATGGGCGAACCGCTGCATAATTACGACGCGATCATCCGCGCACTCACCATCCTCAATGCCGAATGGGGCCTGGGTTTCGGCGCCCGTCGCATCACGCTTTCTACTTCCGGTCTCGTCCCGAAAATAAAGCTGCTCGCCGACGAACCGCTGGGCATCCGGCTCGCCATCAGCCTGCACGGGGCCACCAATGAAGTGCGCGAACAGATCATGCCGGTCAACAAGGCTTGGCCTTTGGAAAAACTGCTACCCGCCGTGAAGGAATTTTCCGAAAAACGCGGCCGCATGGTCACGCTCGAATTCATTCTCATCGAGGAAATCAACGACTCGCTTGAGCAGGCCGAGAAGCTGCGCGACATCGCCTACGATCTGCACGCCCACGTGAATCTCATTCCCTACAACACGGTCGAGGGCCTGCCCTGGAAACGCCCCAGCCTCACGCGGCAGGAAAAATTCGCCCGCATTCTTTTCGATGGCGGCGTCTCCGTCACTTTGCGCCGGGAGAAAGGCCACGCGATCGACGCCGCGTGCGGTCAATTGCGTTTGAAAACTGAAAAACAACGCGAAGCCCTCACCACCGGCTGAGAGTGCGACATCCCCTGTTGAACGCTCCATGCATTTGCCCGGCCTGATCGAAATTCCCCTGAGGTTGGTGCTGCTGGTCGCCGGCTTGCTGGTGCCGGGTTCGATGGTGCTGCGAGTCCTTCGTCTGCCCTGGTCACTGGCGGCGGCATTTGCGGTCTCGTGCGCCACGCTGTACACCGCCGTCCTGATCTTCGCTTGCACCGGTGCGCCCATCTCATGGACGACGCTCGCGGGCGTGCTCGCCTTCGTCGCGCTGGCGGGCCGCTTGATCCCGGTGCGCGGTCCCGCGACGACGCAGTCGTCATCCCTCGCCTGCTTTTCTCAGATGGGCGGATGGTTGCCGCTCTACCTGGTTTTCTGGGCCGTGGTCGGGTACCGGCTCACCTGCCAGCCCCTCAGCGGACCGGACGTTTATTTTCGCTGGAGTTATCTGGCCGAACAAATGCTCAACTTCGGGACGCTGGATTTTTATCCGCCGCGCAGCGGGCCGGATTTCGTGCGCTATTTCTGGGCGGAAAGCATTCCACCGGGAATCGCCAGTCTTTATGCCTGGGCCTACGCGTGCGGGGGCAGCAAGCATGCGCTGTGGACCTCACCAGTTGTCGCACTCCAACTACTCTGCACCCATGAAATAATCTGGCGGCTGGCGAGCCGGTGGGGCGGTGAAGTGGTTGCCCGGTGCGCGGTGCTGCTGGCCGCAGCGTGTCCATTGCTCACGTGGTCCTTTCTCATCGGGCAGGAAACCGGGCTCACCGCATTGTCAGTCGCGGGACTGGTCTGGTGCCTGCAAAATGCGCGGGAACGAGAGGGCCGCCGCTGGACCACGCTGGCGGGAATTTTCGCCATCGTCGCCGCGAGTACCCGTGAATACGGCCCGATTTTCGCAGTGGCTGGGGTTGTCGCTGCCATGTTTATGAGGCTTCCGCGGAGGCAAATGGCCGGTCTCGCGCTGGTAGCGCTGCCGATCACCTTGGCGTGGCCGCTCCGCGTGTATCTGCTGACGGGAAATCCTTTCTACAGCCTGGCGATCGGCGGACTTTTTCCCACCAATCCCGTCTTTGTCGCCTGGGGCGAGATGTTTCACCGGGACAGCGTACACACGTTTTCCACGGCGGCAGATTGGCAGGCGCTGGTCCGCTATCTCATGCTCTGGGCTCTGCCCGCGACGATTGGGGTGGTGGGATTGCTTTATTTATTGGTCCAGCGATTGCGCGAGGCGCGGATCGTCGCGTGGTTTGTGGTAATTATTCTCGGTCTCTGGTGGTTGTCGGTGGCGCACACCGCCGGAGGTTTGTTTTATTCGCTGCGGGTCTTGAGCCCGGCCTTGGTGCTGCTTGTCGTCACGGGCAGTTACGCCCTTGGGTTCATC
>JANYDX010000327.1 GCA_025363395.1 Verrucomicrobiota bacterium | reverse complement strand
CATCGATTGGGACAAGGCCCACGTGAATTTCGGTGTATCGGATTTGCATGGTGTGCTATCGGTCGGACCGCTCCAGCTGAATGGCGGGAAGCCTCATGCCTTTGAGTCTGCCGAGGGCGGGAGTGGATTTCTCGCCCTGGAGGCCCGGGTCGATGGGCTGACGGCCGGTGGGAAATTTGAGTTTGTAATGGAGGCGGCGCTGCAGGGCAGCGAGCGTCTGGAAATTGCGCCGGTCGGCAAGGTGACCACCGTCGCACTGGAATCAGTGTGGGCTGATCCCTCGTTCATCGGCGCCTATCTGCCCGTGACGCGCACCGTCGAAGGTGCCGGCTTTAAGGCGGAGTGGGAAACCTCTCATTTCAGCCGGGGGTTTCCGGGAAGCTGGACCGACCGGGTGATTAAGGCCGACGAAATTTGCGGAAAGATAACGCAGGCGGGTTTTGGCGTGAGGTTCGCGCAAACGGTGAGTGGTTATGGCATAGCGGAGCGCGCGCAGAAATACGGTGTGTTGTTCTTCGTGCTGGTTTTCGCGGTGTTCTTCCTCTTCGAGATCACGGCGGCGGTGAAAATTCATCCGCTGCAGTATGCGATGGTGGGAGTGGCGCTGTGCCTGTTCTTCCTTGGGTTTCTGGCCCTGACGGAATTCTGGCCGATGGCGCGGGCCTACGGCGTGGCGGCGACGGCGTGCACGCTGCTGGTTTCGGGGTATGCGTGGAGTTTCCTGCGGACGGGCCCGCGCACTCTGGTAATCGGCGGCGGACTCGGGGCCACGTACGGCTATTTGTATTTCGTGCTCAAATCGCAGGACTACGCGCTGGTGGCCGGTACCATGGCCTTGTTCGCCGCGCTGGCGCTCGTGATGTTCTGCACAAGAAAGATTAATTGGTATTCACTCGAAATGAATACCCCGGAGCAGTCGGCGTTGAAGTGAGTCATACCCCGGGGCTCGGTGATTGCGCTCTGCAAAAGCGCCTGTCGCCCAGCCCCGGGTTTTCACATTTCCGCATCTGTCGTGTTAACGTGAGGCAATACCAGAGCGGTACGGCCCCGATGATTCCAAATAACGCGTCGCTAAAACGCCAGTAAACCGGAATGCCACGAACCTGACCGGCAACCAACGCGAGCGGTATCACAGCGGCGCAGCAGACCAAACCGCACTGGAGCACCCAGTCGCTCTCCAGTGGTTTGAACAGGGGACGGATGAAAAAAACCGCGATGCACAAATGGCCGAAAGCCAGCCAGTCTGTCCCGTAGGCGAGAAATGGAAACCGGGCGTTGGTCTGTTCCAAACCGAAAAGTACAAAGGCGATCCAATGATGGAGGCCGGTGAGGTGCTGGTAATCCGCGGCGTTTGAAATTCCGAGCGATGTCGCGAGCAGGCGCAATTCGCTCAGCAGTGGAAAGGCGGTCAGCCCGCTCAGGATCAGGCCGACAATAAAGCAGCCCAGCGAAAGACGGTAACGGCGAAGCGGTAGATTATTCATGGTGGTGCTCAATTTTATTGGTGGTCGGCGGAGGAGTGGCCTGCCGGGCGAGGGCGAGGTTGCGGGCGGCTTCGGTGTCACTGCGGTTGAGTTGCAACACCGCCTCGAATTTCGTGGCCGCCTCTTTGAAACGGTGGAGTTCGAGCAGGGCGCAGCCCCAGTTGAAAGGTAGGTTTGCATCGCCCGGCAAACCGGACTGAGCGGCTTGATAGTGCGCAAGGGCCTCCTCTGCGCGGCCGGTTTGCGCGAGAAGATTGGCGAGATTGTAGTGGGCCTCGGCATAGGCCGGTTGAAGCCGGAGGGCTGTCTCCAGTTCAGCGATTGCTTCCGGGACGCGCTGTTGCTTCGACAAAGCCACGCTGAGATTTGAATGGGCTTCGGCGTAATCGGGGCGAAGTCGCAAAGCTTCGCGGAAGGCCGCTTCGGCTTCAATGGTGCGGCCGGTTTTCAGGAGCGCAAAACCGAGGTTGTAGTGAGTGGGCGAATAGCCGGGTGCGAGCCGTGCGGCCTCACGAAACTCCGCGAGTGCATCGTCGAAGCGGCCCACGATTTCCAGCGCGTGGGCGAAGTGGGTGTGCGCACGGGAATTGCCGGGGCGCTTGGTCGCGTTGTCGCCCCAAAGGGAGATTGCGCTGCGATAATCGGTGTTGCGCCGAACGGTTCCGACCCCGAGAGCGACCGCCGCGCCCAAGCCCAGCCACACGCTGCGGCGCCCCAACCGCGCGTGGGCTCCGAGCACCGCCAGACTCACGACTGCGGCCAACGGCAGATACATGCGGTGTTCGGCCATCGTTTGTGAAGTGAGCGGCACCACGCTCGAACTCGGCGCGAGGATCACGAAGAACCACGCCCCGGCAAATCCCGCGAACCAGCGGCGCCAAAAAGCGACGAGGGTGAGCGCCGCCAGCAATCCCAGGAGGCCGGCTTGCGGCAGGATGGTCAGCACGCTGCGATCCACGTCGGTGCCATAGTCCAGAATTAGCGGGTGGGGCCAGAATGAGAGCTGCAGATAGAGGACAACCGCACGGCACTGGGTCAGCAAATATTCCCACGCACTGAGCCCGAGATCGAACCCCACGGTGCCGCCGCGGTGATGGCTTCCGGCCATCAGCCAGGCCAGCAGTGCCCACGAGCTGAACAAGGCCACGTACAACCACCGCCGCCTGCGCCATGCTTCCCGAAAGGTGCCGGCGACAAACCAGCGGTCATAGAGCAGGACCAGCAACGGAACAGTCGCCACGGTTTCCTTGCTCGCCACGCCGGCGAAG
Source organism: Verrucomicrobiota bacterium (assembly GCA_025363395.1). Lineage (GTDB taxonomy): Bacteria > Verrucomicrobiota > Verrucomicrobiia > Opitutales > Opitutaceae > Lacunisphaera. The sequence goes on along the minus strand of JANYDX010000327.1, from coordinate 4,110 downwards.
CAGGCGACCCCGGCACTGATCGACCAGTGCGGAGAATTGGTTTCGCTGATCGCGCGAATCGCGCAGTAGAAAGTGAGGAGATAAAACAAGCCGCCGAGCAATTCGGTGCGCTGCACGACGCAGATGACTGACTCGGTGAGCAAGGGATGCACCGACCAGAGAACGGTGATCGCGGTTGCGAGGGGGAGCGCAGCGGAGCCGTAACGGTTGAGCAATTTTGGTTGAAGCAGCGTCCGGCGCACGACGCCAAAAAGGGTGAGTGAGGCGAGGAGGTGGATGAGCAGATTGGCCGCATGGTAGCCGCGTGGATCAAGTCGACCGGCTGAATAGTTCAGGGCAAACGAGAGATTCACCAGTGGGCGTCCGGCGGCGCTGCCCGCTTGGGCGGGCGGAGAAAACACCCGGGCCAGCGCGGTCAGTTGGCGGATGGAGGGATTGTCGACGATGGCGGGAACGTCGTCGAAAACGAACGGAGCCGTGAGGGAGTTGGCGTAGACCGCCAGTGAGGCGAGGACGATCAAGCCCGCGGCAATCATCCCGTCTGACCTGCGGTTCGCGGTCATCCGGCGATCACGGGTGTCGGAGTTTATCCCACAGCGCGGCGGCGCCCGGGAAGTCCGGCTGGAGGCGCAGCGTGGCTTCAATTTCGTGCGCTGCTTCGTCGCGCCGACCTTCCTGCATCAACGCCATGCCGAGTAGAAAATGTGCTTCGACATAATCGGGCGAGAGACGGAGGGCAGTCTGGTAATGGTTGATCGCTTCCGGGCGCCGCTTGGCTACCGCGAGGAGAGCGCCGAGACGGAAATGCGCTTCGGCGTGATCCGGCTTCAGCTGCAGAAATTTTTCGTAGTGCATCATCGCGTCGGCCGCATGCCCGGTGTAGGCGAGGGCAGTGGCCAGGTTGAAGCGCAATCCTGCCGCTTCCGGTGCGGCCTTCACCGCCGCTGCCAAGTGCGGCACCGCTTCCTGGTGCCGGCCCAGAGTCACGAGGATGTTGCCGAAATTGCCTTGAATCTCCGCGGAGTCCGGTTCGATTTGCGCGGCGGCGGCGTATTCTCTTTCCGCTTCGGCCCAGCGCTTTTGTTTGGCGTAAATATTGCCGAGATTGTAGTGGGTTTGCGCGGACTTAGGTTCGAGCCCCAGCGATTCCAAATAATGGGAGATCGCCTCGGGGCGGCGGCCGATCCGTTCGAGGAGACTGCCCAGACCGGTATGCACTTCCGCGTAGTCCGGTTTTAGCTGAATCGCTTTCTCGTAGTTGCTGATGGCTTCGTCCTTTTGACCTGCTAGGTCGAGTCCTCCGGCCAGATTCGCGTAAGCGCGGGGATTGCCCGGGACTTCCTTCAGGGTCTCGCGCCAGAGGGTAATTTCGTTTTGGTAATGACTATTGCGCTGTCGGGTGGTGAAAATGAGCGCGATTGCCACTGCGCCCCACGCGACCAAACTCCGCGCGCCGGCGAGGGAAAAAAGTCCCGTCACGAGAAGTACGGCAACCGAAGCGAGCGGCAGGTACATGCGATGCTCGGCCATGGTCTGGGTGGTCAGTGGCAGGATACTTGAGCTCGGGGCGAGAATGGCCCAGAAGCAAAGCGCGGGAAATGCGGCGGGAATTTTCTTTCGCACGGCAAACGCGGTGCCGGCCAATAGTCCCGCCAGGACGAGGATTTGCGGCCAGACTTCCGCCGGGTTTTTGATCAGGGTGTTCCCATAATCGAGGATGAGTGGATGGGGCCAGAAGCACAGTGTCAGATAGTGGACAATCGCGCGGCATTGGGTGAGCGCGTATTCCCACCAGGCGACACCCAGCCCAAAGCCGACGGTGCCATAACGCTGGTTGTTGCCGGCGACGAGCCACGCCAGCGGAATCCACGCCGTGGCGAGCAACGCGAAGAATTTCCCGTGTTTCCGCCACGCGGTGCGCCACGATCCGTCGATGAACACCACCTGATAAAACCCGGCCAGCAAGGGCGCAGACACCACGATTTCCTTGCACAACATACCGAGCACACAGGCTAGAAAACTTCCGGCGAGCCACCGATGGGGTCGGGGTGAATCCGCCGCGCGGGCCAGGCCATAGAGCACGAGCAGGTAACAGAGCCCGGCCATGGATTCGTTGCGCTGCACGACGAAGGTGACCGACTCGGTTAACAGCGGATGCACGGTCCAGACCAACGCGGTGACAAATGCCACCGGCACCGCGGCGGCACCAAATCGGTCCCGCAACACCGCCAACTGCAGCGTGCGGCGCACGAGTCCGAAAAGTGAGAGGCTCGCTGCGACGTGAAAGAGCAGGTTGACCACGTGATAGCCGGTGACATCCAAACCGCCGAGGGCATAGTTGACCGCGAGGGACAGATTCACCAACGGGCGCCCGTTGGCACCGGCCGCGGCGAGGGAAGGGGACAGCGACGTGCCCAGATGCCGGATGGAGGGATTGTCGATGATGGCGAGTTTGTCGTCGAAAATAAAGGGCCCGGAGAATGTGTTGCCGTAGGCCAGCAGTGCGGCCCCCGCCAGCGCCGCGCCAGCGAGCCAAACTTGCCGCGTGGGGGCCGGGTCAGTTTTGCGTATTGGCGCCGTCGCCGGGGCGTTCGGTGCCGGAATGGCGGAGGTTGTGTCGCGTGGCGGCCTCACTCGTGTCCTCCGAGAAACCTCGGGAAGAGGGTCCACCATTCGCGGGCGAGAACGGTTTTCACTTCGGTCAGATCAATCGCGTGCCCCAGTTCGAGTTGCATGGAAGTGACCGTGCCATCGGTGATGCCGCAGGGCACGATGCCGGTGAAGGGTGCGAGGTCGGGATTCACGTTGAGCGCGAAGCCATGGTATGTGGTCCACTTTTTCACGGCAACTCCGATGGCGGCAATTTTGCGCGTGCCGAGCCAGATGCCGGTCTTGCCGGTGCGCCGGTCGGCGGCGAGACCGAAGGTGCCCACGGTGTTGATCAACACCTGTTCCAGCAGACGCAGGTAGGCGTGCAAATCTTTGCGCGGAGCCAGATTCACGATCGGATAACCCACGATCTGGCCGGGGCCGTGGTAGGTGATGTCTCCCCCGCGATTGGATTGCGTCAGCGTGATGCCGCGTCGCTTCAGTTCGGCGTTGTCCCAAATCAGGTGGTCCGCGGAATCCTTGCGCACGCCGAGCGTATAGACCGGATCGTGCTCCGTGAAGATCAGCGTATCGGCAATTTCCCCGAGATTTCGGCGGGCGACGAGTGCCAGCTGTTGGCTCCAAGCGGCTTCGTACGCCGTGCGGCCCCAATCGAGGGTCGGCTGGACGGCGGTTGGGGGAGTGAACATGGTCGGGTGGGACTTTGCGGTAGCGCAAACGTGGGCACAAATATATTTAAACCGGGTCTTGTCCATTGGTCGAAATTGCACTCCCATTCCATTCCATGATTACATCCCGATCCTTCCGTGCGGCGTTCGCCGCCGTTTTCATTTCCCTCGGCGCCGTCGTGGCGCAGGCCCAACAGAAAATGCAGACCTGGCTGATGGTGAATCAGAACTCCCAGGAGACTTTTTTCGTTACCGACCCCACTGAACAAGCCCGTTTGGCCAAAGCAGGTTGGAAGATCAACGGCACGGCGTTCCTTCTGGCCAACACCCAGGCGAACACCGTGGCGATGCAGCGTTTGGTCAAGGGTTCGCCTCAGGGCAATGACCGGATCTTTGCGATCAGCACGGAACAGGCTGCTACGGCCGCGAAAGCCGGCTACACCAGCGAGGGAGTGATGGGGCGGGCCGCCGCGACCCAGTTGACGCCCGATTTGATTCCCGTTTACCACTTCACGAAGGGTTCGCGGAATCTGTGGCTGATTGACAAGGCCGACCAGCCTTGGGCCGAAAAATCCGGTTGGACCCTCAAGGGCGTCGCGTTCTGGCTCTGGCCGAAGACTGCTTCATGAAATAATGTGACGAAAGGTGGTTAGCCCGATAAACATCGGGGTAACGGGGTTCGTTTTCGTCATCGGCTTCCGCCTTAGCCCTGCCAAATGAACGACGGCACGGACTGATTAAAGGAAGACACAGTTTCCAATTGCCCCGGTCGCCCCGGGCTTCAAGCCTGCGCCGTTCCATGAGCGACATCCCCCAGGATATTTCCCACGAC
>JANYDX010000324.1 GCA_025363395.1 Verrucomicrobiota bacterium | reverse complement strand
CCCGTGTTAGAGCCAAAAATCACTTCCGACCAAACGTCCTGCATCCCTCCTTACTGAATGGCACTTCCTTCCTCTCCGTCCGGCGCCCGCACTCCGTATAATCGCGACAATCGTCGCAACAACGATCCTTTCGCCGCTATCCGCCGTAACATGCGGATCAAATCGCCCCAGGTCCGCGTCATCAGTCCTGAAGGCACCCAACTGGGCATCATGGACACGCCGAAGGCCATCGCCCTCGCGCTGCAGTTCAATCTGGATCTCGTCGAAGTTGCCGCTGCCGCCACGCCGCCAGTGTGCCGCATCATGGATTTCGGGAAATACGTGTACGAGGAGCAGAAGAAGACTTCGCACGTGAAGTCCACGGCCAGCAAGATCAAGGAAATCGAATTTACCGTCCGGATCGAGAAAGGGGACTTTCTCACAAAAGTCCGTCACGCGGAGGAATTCCTCGAGCACGGCAACAAGGTTAAGCTTCGGCTGAAATTTCGCGGCCGTGAAATGGCGCACACTGAGATGGGCTTCGATCTCATGAAGAAAGCGCTGACCGAACTGGAAGGCATGGGCCATCCCGATTCGCCGCCCAAGCTGACCGGCAAGCAAATCAACGTCATGTTGTCAGCCCTGCCGGTGAATAAGCGCAAACCGAAGTTTCATGTTCGCGAAACGCCGCATGCCCCGGCCCACGGTTCGGCCCCGACCACAGCCCATCCGCCCGCGGCTTCCGCGAGCTGATTAAGGAGTAATGTGATCGCGCGGCTACCCGTACGCGGGGTGTTGGTAGTCCTCGCTCTTTGGCCGGTGATTGCAGTGCAGGCGCAGCCAACGGCCGGCCCGGCTAAGCCGGAGATTCCGTCATCCTTCGCAGCATCCGTTCCGGTGCGCACGGCGCCGACCCGGCCGGTGAAACTCTGGTCCTTCATCAGACTGCGCGGAACGGATTATGTCTCATTGCGAGAAGTGGCCGAGCGTTTTGGACTCAAACCAGCCTGGGCCAAATCTGCGGTGGTGCAGACGCTGGGCGACACACGCGGTGTCCGCTTTAACTTTGAAAGTAATCAGCGCGATTTCTTCTTCGATGGCGCCCGGATTTTTCTCGGAGCTCCGGTCTTGTTTGAGAAGGATACGCTTTGGGTCAGCAAGCTGGATCTCATCAAGATTGTGGCGCCGTTGTGCCGTCCGTCCGATCAAGTACCTTATCTGCCCATTCCAACGCCCAAACTGATTGTCATCGATGCCGGCCATGGTGGCATTGATCCCGGCACTCAAAACCTGAAACTGGGCTTGAGCGAAAAGACCTTCACCCTCGATGTCGCCTTGCGTCTCGCCAAACTCCTCGGAGCAAGCGGTTGGCGCACGCTGCTCATTCGGGACAAAGATATCGAACTCTCCAGGGACAAAAAGGTCGACTTGCTGATGCGCGACGAAGTCGCCAACCGTAACAACGCCGATCTCTACCTAAGCATTCATTTCAACAGCGCCGGTCCCGCTGTCTCCGGCATCGAGACCTACAGCCTGGCCCCGCAATTCATGTTTTCCGCCGGGGAGGAGCAGGGCGACGACATGACGAAAGTGGCCTATCCGGGCAACCGGCTCGATTATGCGAACCTGCTTTTTGGCGAACAACTGCACCGGGCGATGATCGCCGGACTCAAGACGCCGGATCGCGGCTACAAGCACGCCCGGAAGGCTGTGCTCCGAATGCTTAACTGTCCCGGAGCGTTGGTTGAATGCGCTTATCTCTCGAACGATGCCGAAGCCCGGCGAGTGGCCACGCCGGAATTTCGCCAGAAAATTGCCGAGTCTTTGGCCGCAGGCGTGCAAAATTACGCGACCGAACTTGCTACCTTACGGCCGCCTGCCTTGGAGGCGCCGGTCCTGAAATAGCGCGGCATTCTTTGTCGTCGGGGAGGCAAAGTGTCCCTCTGGATTCTTCGCTTCTTTCCGCCGCGCAAAACTGTTAGTCACTCGGACATGCGAAAAAGCCCCCTGGTTTTATTTTTGATTCCGGCGGCTCTGCTTCTCGCGCCGCTGGCCCGGGGCTGGGACTATGAAGGTCACCGGATCGTCAACCAGATTGCGCTGGCGTCGTTGCCGCCGGATTTTCCCGCGTTCGTCCGTGAACCGACCAGCACGGCGCGGATCGCATTTCTCGCCGGCGAGCCCGACCGCTGGCGCAACACCCCGGATTTATCCCTGCGTCAATCCGGTGGCAGTTGGGCCGATCACTACTGCGACCTCGAGCAGATTTCGGACGCCGGACTCGATCCGGCCAGTGTATCCTCCTTTCGTTACGATTTCATTTTGGCCTTCGCCGCCGCACGGGCGCAGCATCTGGATAAATTCCCCGTCATCGATCCGGCAAAAAATTCCGATCACACCCGCGAGTGGCCCGGATTTGCGCCGTGGGTGATCGAGGAATACTATGGCAAGCTCAAGTCGGCCTTTTCCTACCTGAAGGTTTATGAAGAACTGGGCACGCCCGAAGAAGTGGCCAATGCAAAAGCCAGCGCGCTCTACATCATGGGCGTGATGGGGCACTATGTCAGCGATTGCGCCCAGCCGCTTCATACCACAATCCATCACAACGGCTGGGCGGGAGCCAATCCGAATGGTTATACGACGTGGACCGGCTTTCACTCCTGGGTCGATGGCGGTTTCTTGGCAAAGGCGGGCCTTACCTTGCGCGGACTTGTTCCGAGGGTGACAGCGGCGCAGCCGTTAGCAGTGGTGTCACGGGCGGATGGACGTGATCCGGTTTTTGTGGCAGTCATTGATTTTATCATAGCCCAAAATCAATTGGTGGAACCGCTCTACCAATTGGAGAAAGAAGGTAAACTGAGCAACGAACTGGAAAAAGCCGGGAAATTTCATCAAGATACACAACCCGCCAACGCGGAGGGCCGCGCCTTTATCGAAGGTCAGTTACTTAAAGGCGGAGGGCTGCTCGGAGTCATTTGGACCACCGCTTGGCACACTGCCGGGCCGGATAATTTTCTCCGCGCACAACTGATCAAACGCCAAACTGCCACTGCCAGTCCTGCGACGAAATAAATCCTGAGCTACAGTCAGTCATGTTCCCCGGTGGTTGGGGGAAGGTTACAACGCGCTTTGCCGGATTTCAGGCCGAAGTTCCGGTCGTCAATACTGCTTTGATATTGCGGAGCATTTCAGGGTCGGTGGCGATGGAGAGCACGCCGTTCACCACGAACTGCACGCCAATGCACATGATGAGAAATCCCATGATTTTCGTCATGGCGTTCACCCCCACGGGACCGATAAGCCCCGCCATTTTCCCCGACAATCGCAAGACGAGATAGGTCAGCAGGGCGACGCAGATGATACCGGTGATGATGGCGGCGTAGTCGATCCAGCCAGTGGCGAGCGAGGTGAAGCCGAGCGTGACGGCAATCGAGCCGGGCCCACTGAGCATGGGCATGGCGAGCGGGGAAAATGAAATATCCATCTTGCGCCGCGCGGCTTCGCGTTCCTCCAGCGCGTCGTGAGGCGATATTTTTTGTTGGGCCAGCATGCCCATGCCGATGCCGGTCATTAGAATGCCGCCTGCAATGCGCAAACCGGGCACGGAGATGCCGAAAAAATTCATGATGACCGTGCCGCCGAACAGCGTGCTCATCAGAATCACCACCATGTAAACACAGCCTTTGCGCGCCTGTTCACGCCGGCGCTGGTCGTCATCCCCCTCGGTGATGGCGAGAAAAGTGGGCGCGGCGGCCAGCGGATTGATGATCGGCAGCAGGCCGATCACCGTGCCCAGAAAAATTGCCCATAGATGAGTCACGCTGGACATGACCGGAAGCTGGCGCGGTTCCAATGGATTGGCGAGCAATCCATCACCAGACATCCACGGGACCCTTGGGCACCGGGATGGATTCGCGGCGCATTACCGCCGGCTCATCTTCGTCGCGCATGAACGATGCCACCATGGGATCGGGTCGGTATTTTGGCCGCAGCTCACCGTGCTCGTCGAGAAACGGCGCCCGCCATTTCTCGTAAGCGGCGAGCAAGGCCTCAAATTCCGCTCGGGAGCTGAATTGGGTGATGCCCTTCTTGAATTCTTTCGCGGGGCCGAAACGTTTCGCATACCATGAAGCTGGTTTGCGGAAGAGCCGGCAGCCATGATCTTCGCCGAAGACCTCAATCATCAGCTCCAAATGGCGCCGCAGCACGGCCACGCGCGGTCGGTAGCCGGGCTCCGCGGTCAGTTCGCCGGTTTTGAGGTAATGCTGCGTATGCGTGAAGATCCAGGGATTGTAGAAGGCACCGCGGCCGACGCTCACGCCCGCGCAACCAGTCTGGTCAAACATCATCTTGGCGGCTTCGGGCGTGGTAACGTCGCCATTGCCGATTACGGGAATATTTTTCACCGCCTGCACGACCGAGCGGATGCCGGCCAGGTTCACCGTGCCGGTGAAACCTTGGGCGCGGGTGCGGCCATGCACGAAAATTGCGGCGACTCCGGCATCCTCCAACACGCGTGCAAGGTCGGGAGCGGTGAGATTATTGTCATCCCAACCGAGCCGCATTTTTGCGGTGATGGGAATTTTGACGGCCGCCACCATGCCGCGCACCAGTTTTGCAGTTTTGTCGAGTTCGGTCATCATTGCCGAACCGCCGCCGATTCCGACGACTTTTTTCACCGGGCAGCCCATGTTGATATCGATCGACGCAATGCCCAGCGACTCCACGATCAGCGCCGCATCCCGCATTTCCTCGGGCACTGCGCCGAAAAGCTGGACGGCCAGCGGCTTTTCCGCGGGACAGGTTTGGATCAGTTGCAACGCGCGCGGATTTTTTTCGATTAGCGAGCGGGCGTTGACCAGATCGGTGGTGGTCCAGTCGAGCCCGCCGATTTCCCGCACGACGAGCCGGAAAGGCAGGTTGGTGTAGCCCGCCAACGGCGAGAGGAAGAGGTTCGATCCGAATTCGTAGGGCCCGATGCGCACTCCGGCAACATGCCCGCCCGTTAAAACTCTGCAACCTTAAGCATGAGTAACCTATTGGGTTACTCTATATGGAGTGATCTTTTCCTTCGCGCTTGGCGGCGAGCCAGTGCAGCAGACGCAGAGTCAGCTCTGCATCGGGCAGACGTGATCTCCCGTTCAAGAAATCCTGTAAGCGCTGCTTGGGGATACCGAGGTAACGGGCCAGTCGCACTTTGGAGCCGTAGACCTTCAGTTCCTTTTTGATGAGGGTCGCACAAACATTCCAGAGTGGGGTGGCGAAGCCCGGCTTGCGCGTTTTGTAACTGCCTTTGCGGCGCGGCCGCAGGGCTAGGTGGATACGTTTGGAGGCGGCGGCGGCGGCCGCTTCGAACGCAGCGTCCAAAAGCGTCCAGAATTCGAGACCGCGCGGCATGGGGAGGTGGGGCATGAAGTAACCTATTAGGTTACTCCATGTCTGGCGGCAAGCGGGAAGGAACGGTCGTCGATCGTTCAGCCGGCGGTCAGGGCGCGCTTCATGCGGCTGAGGGCCTCGGTGAGCGTGGCGCGCGGGCAGCCGAAGTTAATCCGGACGTGCTCGCCGCGGGGTGAACCAAAAAAGGCCCCGTCGCTCAGCCCCACCCCGTGCTTTTCGAAATGGGCGATGGGATCCGCGAGCTTCAGCGCGGAGACATTCAGCCAGGCAAGGTAGGTTGCCTCGATCGGGGCCTCAATCACCACTCCCGGCAATTCGCGGGTGACGTAGTCCACGAGCAGATCGCGGTTGCTGCGGAGCGTTTTTAAAAGAGCCTGGCGCCACGCTTCGCTGTCGCGGTAGGCGGCTTCGCAAGCGGTGAAACCGAGCGACGTCACCTCGGCCACCACGCCGGCGGTGGCGCGGATGAATTGTGCACGCAGAGTGGGATCGGGGATGATGGCGATCGACGTGCCCAGTCCGGGAACATTGTAAGTTTTACTCGGGGCCATCAAGGTGATGGTCCGCCCGGCGATGTCACCGCCCAACAGCGCCGTGGGAATGTGCGGCAGATCCTCTAGGATGAGATCGCAATGGATTTCATCGGAACAGAGCACGAGGTTGTGGCGCACGCAGAACTCGCCGAGGCCGGTGAGTTCGTCACGGCGCCAGACGCGTGCGACCGGATTGTGCGGATTGCACAGGAGAAAGATTTTCGTTTTTGGCGTGACGGCCCGCTCCAGCGCGACCCAGTCGATTTCCCAGCGGTGCTGGGTGGCATCGAGTCGCAGTGGAACCTGCACGGACGCGCGCACGCTATTTTTGGGCGCGCTCATGAACGGCGGATAAATCGGAGTCAGCGTGATTACTTCCTCGCCGGGTTGGGCGAAGGCTTGGGCCACAATGTTGAGCCCGACGACCAGTCCGGGCAACCAGATCAGCCACGAGGGATCAACGCTCCAGCCGTAGCGCTGTTCCAAGGCATTGACAAAAGCATCCACGGTGGATTTTACCGGCCGAGCATAACCAAAGACACCCTGCGCCACGCGTTCCTGCAAGGCTGAGATGATGGCCGGCGACGATTTGAAATCCATGTCGGCCACCCACAGAGGCAATATGTCGCGACCGGCGTATTTCTGCCATTTCTGGGAGTCTGTGCCGCGGCGGTCGATGACGGTGTCAAAGTCGAAAGTCATGGGAATGCTTAAGTTGAAACCACGAACGGCGGGGAGGCACGGATATTTTTGACGCTCCCCCAGAAAAGCATCAGACTGTGCCGTGTTGAATACCGTTCCATCCCCTGATTTTCGGAGCGCCCGTCTGGATGAGGCGGCGTTACTCACTGAAATTGCCTTGGCGGGCAAACGATATTGGGGCTACCCGGCGGAATGGCTGGCGTTGTGGCAGCACGACCTGATGGTGACGCCCCTATATACATCCATCGCGAACCGGTACACGTGGCGGAAATTAATGGCCGAGTGATTGGATTTGTCGGTCTAGCGACCGAAGGGGATGCCCGGCACCTTGAGCATCTCTGGTTGCGAACTGAATATATCGGCCGCGGATTCGGGCGCGCACTTTTTGGCGAAGGTATGCGACTGGCGCGGACGGAAGCCGTCGCTGAAGTTCTGATCAATTCCGATGCCCAAGCCGAGCCGTTCTATCTAAAGATGGGCGCGGTGAGAATTGGGCAGGAAGTTTATCAACTTCCCGGCGGAATCCGGCGCGAGGTGCCGCGGCTGATTTATCGCCTTAGCTGACGCGCCGTAATTGCCCGAGGGGGGCGTCGCAGTCGCGGCAAAGTTGCGCACCGGGTTTATTTAGCGGAAAGCAACTCGCGGCGTTATGCCCACTTGCGACGCGCGGATGGGCGGCACGAGCAATGCAATGAGGTTACCCAACCTCAGTCATTAAAATCAATCAACAACACATAATAATTACCATGTATCGCTTCATTCGTTATTCGCAGCCTCTCGCCACCGCTTATCGTTCGCAGTGGTCCGGCCTTGAGCAGGAAATTAATTCCATCTTTGCCTCGGCCGAGGCGGGTGTTGCGCCCGATCCCAACCGCGCGCGTTCCATTCCGGTGAGTGTTCGCGAAGACAAGGAAAACCTCCAGGTCACTGCCGAGTTGCCCGGCGTGCAACGCGCCGATATCAGTGTCGAGATCAGTGACGAAGTGCTCAGCCTGACCGCGACGCGCAAAGTGGCCGGTGCGGAAGGTGAACAAACGGTGTCGTTTGCCCGTGAGTTCAGCCTGCCCTATCCGGTCCAGGGCGACAAAATTACTGCGGAGCTGAAGGACGGCGTACTGCGGCTGAGTCTCCCGAAAGTTGAGGCCGTCAAGCCCCGCAAAATTCAGATTAACTAGTTCTCCGCAGAGCAAAAATATTTCAACGGCCTTACCCAGTCGGCATGGAATAAGCTTTTAGGTTAGGGTTGCTGGAGGCTTAGGGGTAGGCCGCCAGTGATGGTCCGCTGCGGCGGGCATGACCGCCGGGAGTCGCTTAGCGACCCCGGCGGGGCTATTTTCGGTTCATTCTACCGCTCGTAGACTGGATTGCTTTTTGCGGGAGAGAGCAGGGGCGACGTGATTTTGGACCGCCGTTGGTTGCCATTGACCCGGGCGGGACTGCGGGAAAACTCGCGGTTCCACCATGTGCGCCTTCATTGCCTCCATCACCAATGCCAATCTGCTGACGCCGATGGATTGGCTTTGGGCGATCCTGCAAATTGTGGCGATTGATGTCGTTCTGGCAGGCGACAATGCGGTGGTCATTGCCCTTGCCGTGCGGCGGCTGGAAAAAAAGGAGCGCCTGTGGGGCATCGTCATCGGATCGGGCCTGGCCGTGGCTCTGCGAGTGGGATTGACTTTCGTGGCGGCACAGTTGCTGGCGATCAACTACATCAAGCTGGTCGGTGGGCTTTTGATCCTCTGGATTGCCATAAAGCTGTTGTTGGATAACACCGGCGAACAAGCCGGGAAAGGTGAGGCGAAAAATCTGTGGCAAGCCGTGTGGTTCATCACCGTGGCCGACATTACGATGTCGCTCGACAATGTCCTTGCGGTCGCCGGTGCCTCGAAGGGGAGTTTCGGTCTGCTGCTGTTCGGCCTGGGCCTCAGTATTCCACTGGTAGTGTTCACCAGCAATCTACTGGCGAAGCTCATGGACCGCTACGCCGCGATTATTTATGTGGGTTCCGCGATTCTGGGCAAAGTGGCGGGTGACATGATCATGACCGACCGGCTCATTGCGGAAAAATTCCATCCCGAACCCTGGCTGGTGCACGTGATCGAAGCCCTGTTGGCGACAAGCGTGATTCTTGTCGCCCTAGCCTTGCGCCGGACCAGGCGGAAAAAGTCGGCGGACTGATACGGTGAAATTGTTGACAAAGCCCACATCCCGAAATTTCTCCAAGGTCTTTCCAAGCATGAACTGTCGCGCGTTAATCCACTTTTTTCTATTTGCTCTGCTCGCTTTGAGGGCCTTCGCCCAAGAGCCGGCTGCTGAGGCGGCCGCTCAGGCCAATACGACTGCAGCGGCTGCGGTCGTGACGGCGAACAAGGTTCCGCCGACCCCCGATTTTCTCGAGCATCTGGTCGACGAGACGCTGAGGATTTTCGATGTGAAGAACAGCGGGAACACCTGGGCGCACTTTGGCATCGCCGCGCTTTTCCTGGTGGGCGGGCTGTTGCTGCGCCGCGTGGTCACCGGTATCATCTTCCATCAACTCAAGAAGCTTGCGGCCAAGACTGAGACGACGCTAGACGACAAGCTGTTTCCCGCGATGGAGGATCCAGTCGCGACATTTGTTTTGCTGGTGGGTGTGTTCAGCGCGCTCAAGGTACTGAAGCTTTCAGCGACTAACGACATTGCCATCGGTTATGGCTCCACGGTGGCATTTTCTCTCGTCCTTTTCTGGGGATTGCTGCGGGCGTTTAGCGCGGTGCTCGACCACGCCCACGAGGTAGCGCTGGAAAAAAACCTCGGCATCGCCGCGTTCATGCCATGGATCAAAAAAACTCTCGTCGTGGTGTTTGTTATTTTTGGCGTGCTCATGGTGGCGCAAAGTCTAGGTGCGGACGTCAAGGCGTTTCTCGCCGGCCTGGGCATTGGAGGGCTGGCCTTCGCCTTGGCGGCGCAGGATACCATTGCGAATCTCTTCGGATCAATCGTCGTGGCCATTGATCAGCCGTTCAAGGTCGGCGAGAACGTCAAGATTGGCGCCAACGAGGGCATGGTGGAGGATATCGGCCTGCGTTCCACGAAGCTGCGCACGCCGGGTCGGAACTTGATCGTGATCCCCAACAAGATGGTGGCATCGGAACCGATCATCAATAATTCCCGTTTCATCGGCCGTCGCGTTGAGCAGGTGATCGGGTTGACTTACGATACCAAGCCGGAGCAGATGGAGGAGATCGTGAAGGAGATCCGTCAGCTCATCGAGCGCGAGTCGGAGGTCGATGTATCATCGGTGCATGTTTACTTTCGCGACTGCAGTGCGTCCTCCCTGGATATTTGGCTGGCGTACAATGTAAAGAGTCCGGATTTCGCAAAGCAAATGGCGCTGCGCCAGCGCATCAACCTCGCCCTGATGCGCGCGGTCGCGGATCGCGGTTTGGAATTCGCCTTTCCTACTTCGGTCATGCACCTCGACGGTCCGATTGCCCAACAGATCGCCGATCGGAAGTGAGCGTAGACGATTCGCATTACTCAGCTCGAGAATGCTGCGACCCGCCTCAATCCAGCGTCTGTCGGTAGCGCAGGCCACCAATGGTCATGGCGACGACAAAGAAAAGCAGGAGCGGCCAGATTTCCGGGGTGATTTCAACGAGGCCATTTCCCTTGAGCAGGATGCCGCGGACGATCCGGATAAAATGGGTGTTGGGCAGGCAGGTGCCGATCCATTGCGCCCACTCGGGCATGCCACGAAACGGGAACATGAAGCCCGAGAGCAGAATCGATGGCAGAAAAAAGAAAAAAGCCATCTGCACGGCTTGCAGCTGATTCTGGGCGAGGGTGGAAAATGTGATTCCGACGGCGAGGTTGGCGGCGATGAAAAGCAGGGCCACGGCATACAGGAGCGGCAGACTGCCCAGCATTGGGACGTTAAAAATGAAATGGGCCGCAACGAGAATGAGTGAGATCTGGATGTAGCCGACCGCGATGTAGGGCAGGATTTTTCCCAGCATGACTTCAAACGGACGGACCGGGGTCGCGAGCAGGTTTTCCATCGTGCCGCGTTCACGTTCGCGGGTGATGGCGAGTGCGGTGATGACGACCATCGTCATCGTGAGCACCACCCCCATCAGGCCTGGCACGACATTATACTGCGTGATATTCTCAGGATTGTAGTGCGCATGAATCTGAAAATCGACGGCTCCCGACCGGCTGCGCAAACCGCCGAGCGATCCCGTCAGATCGCGATTGAGCACATTGTCAGCGAGGGCCCGCACCGCGGCGACAGCCGGACCGGTCGCGGCAGGATCAGTCGCATCCGCCTCGATCAACACACTTGGTTGCTCGCCGCGCAGGAGTTTGCGGGAAAAATCCGGAGGAATGTTGATGACAAACTGTACTTCGCCGAGCTGCAGCAGTTGTTGGGCTTCCTGCTCGGTGGCGGTCTCGCGTACGAAATGGAAATAACCGCTTTGCTTGAGGGCGGCGATGAACGTGCGGGCAAACGGTCCCTGGTCGGCGGCGCGGATCGCGGTCGGCAGGTGCTTCGGGTCGGTGTTGATGGCGAAACCGAAAAGCATGAGCTGCATCAGCGGTATGCCGACCATCATGCCGAAGGTCACGCGATCGCGTTTCATCTGGATGAACTCCTTCAGGACGATGGCCCAGAGACGGTGCAGGCTGAAACGGGTCATGGGCGGATCGCGTTGATCCCAACGCGCTGGTTGGGGGCAGAAACCGGAAAGTGCGTTGGGGTCAACGCGATCCGCCCCGGAGATATCGGCTGCTTGATCATGCGAAATTATCCCTCGCCTCGTCCATCAGGCTGATGAACACATCCTCCAGGCCGGAGCGGATTTTTTTCCAGTCGTGACGTGGCTCACGGACGGCGGCGATGGCGGTTTCCAGCGCGGTCGCATCGCGGCCGCTGACGTGAAGCGTGTTGCCGAAGGCCACGACTTGTTCCACGCCCGGCGTGCCGCGCAATCTGGCCGCCATCGCCTGCAAATCCGGACCGCTCACGGACCAGGTGGTGAGTTTCGCGCTGGTGAGCACGTGGTCGAGCGTGCCATGGGTGAGCAGATTGCCATAGGCAAGGTAAGCCAGCCGGTGGCAGCGCTCGGCCTCGTCCATGTAGTGAGTGGTGATGAGCACCGTGAGACCGGCGGCGGCGAGTTGATGGATTTCATCCCAGAATTCGCGGCGCGCCTTCGGGTCGACGCCGGCCGTGGGTTCGTCGAGCAGCAGGAGTTGCGGGGAGTGGATCAGGCAGGCGGCGAGGGCCAGCCGTTGTTTCCAACCGCCGGAAAGTTGGCCGGCGAGTTGCTGGCTGCGTTTTTCGAGGCCGAGACGTTCGAGGCTGTGTTGCACGGCGGCGGCACGGTCAGGGACGCCGTAAATCCGTGCGACAAAATCGAGATTCTCCCGGATGCTCAGGTCCTCATAATAACTGAATTTTTGCGTCATGTAGCCGACATGGCGTTTGATTTCCACCTGCTGGCTGCGCACATCATAACCCAGACAGGTGCCGGTGCCCTCGTCCGGAGTCAGCAGCCCGCAAAGCATCCGGATGAAAGTGGTTTTACCAGAGCCGTTCGGACCGAGGAAGCCGAAGATTTCGCCCCGGCGCACCTGGAGGTCGATGGCGTTGACGACTGTCTTGGTGCCGAACCGCTTGGTGATGCCGGCGACGTCGATGACCAGGTCGGGGGAAGGATTCGCCACGGGCATCGGTTTTAGTTGCTCATTCCAAGTGCGGCGAAGAACGACAGAAACGGGGCGATCACTTGGTGAGGGTGACGTCCGCCGGCTGGCCGGGATGCAGGTCGCGCGCGACGGCCGGATCGAAGGTGGCCTCCACCATGAACACGAGCTTGCTGCGGTTTTCGCGGTTGTAGAGTACGGGCGGGGTGTATTCCGGCTGGGGTGAAAGATAACTGATGCGAGCCGCGATGGGTGCGGGCTGGCCGGAGATGACGACCTTGACCGATGCGCCCGCCTTGAGTGCACCGAATTCTCCCTCGGGAACGAAGAAACGTACCTTGATGTTTTCCGGAGGCAGCAAGGCCACGACAGGTTGACCGGCGGCCACAAATTCGCCCTCGCGATAAAGAGTGTCGAACACCAGCGCGGCGCGGGGTGCGGTCTGGCTTTTCTCCGCCACACTCCACCCCGTGCGGTCAACGGTGGCTTTGGCCGCGGCGACGTCGGCTTCAGCGGCGGTGATCGCATCGGCTCGGCCACCAAGCTGCCCGGTCGCGAGCTGGGCGGCGGTTTCAACAATGAATTTGGCATTGGCCTCGTGATTGAGCCGGATGCGGTCGAAGTCATCGTCGGAGAGGACCGCCGTCTGATGCAGCTTGGTGGCGCGGTCCAGTTCGCGCGAAGAGAGCTCCGCATTTGTCGTGGCTTGCGCCAGACGGGCCTCAAGGGCGGCAAGCTCGGAGGGACGCTGGCCTTTCCTGATATCTTCCAGCTTGGCTTGTGATTGACGCAGCCGTCCGGCGGCTTCGCGCAGGGTGGAAAGTTCGGCGCTTTGCTCGAGGGTGAAAAGCGGGGCGCCGGCCTCGACGCGGGTTCCTTTCTGCACGGTGAGTTTTTCCAGCCGACCCGCGAGCGGCGCGGCGACATAGATGAATTCGCCTTCCAAGTAGCCTTGGTATCCGGAGCTTTCGGGTTTGCCGCAACCGCTGACCAATAAAATTCCGCTGACCAGCAAAGCCCCCTTTTTCCATGAACAGGCATCCATATCGGCGAGTATGGCACGCGGTACGATGGCGTCCAAGTGCAAAGGCATTTCAGCGATTGCGTGCGCCTATGAGGAGGCTACGTTGCGGCGATGCCTGCTTTGGCCAGTAATTTTAAGACGGAGATTTCAACGCTGATCGAAAACAAGGATTTCGTGACGCTTAAAGCCAAGCTGGCGCCCTGGCTGCCCTCGGACGTTGCTCCGATCCTGTCGGAATTGCCCATTGAGGAACTCGCGGTCTTGTTTCGCGGCTGTTCCAAGGAATTGTCGGCCGCGGTGTTTTCGTATTTGGAGCACAATGCGAAGCACAAGCTGCTCAAGACTCTGACCCAACCGCAGGCGGCGGCCTTGCTCAACGAGCTCCCGTCGGATGACCGCACCACTTTTCTCAATTTGCTGCCGCTGGATCTGGCCATGCAGCTGATTTGTCTGCTCACGCCAGAGGAGCGGAAGATTACGCAGGATTTGCTCGCCTATCCCGAGCACAGTGTGGGCCGCATGATGACCCTCGACTACGTGGACGTCCACGCCGACTGGACCGTGCGTGAGTCGCTCGACTACATCCGGACGCATGGCTATGATCGCGAGACCTTGAGCATGATTTATGTGACGGACGAGGCCGGCATTTTGTTGGACGATATTCGCGTGCGCCGTTTCCTGCTGGCCGAGCCGGAGACCAAGGTTAGCGCGCTGATGGATGGCAATTATGCGACGCTGGCGCCGACGGATGATCGGGAAAAAGCCCTCCAGGTTTTTCGAAAATACGACCGGGTAGCGCTCCCGGTGACCAGTCCGGAAAGCAAGCTCATCGGTATCGTGACAGCGGATGATATGCTCGACGTGGCGTCGGAGGAAGCGACCGAAGACATCCAGAAGCTCGGCGGTACCGAGGCGCTCGATGAACCTTACACGACCATTGCGCTCAGCAAGATGGTGAAGAAGCGGGCGAGCTGGCTGGTGGTGCTTTTCCTGGGTGAGATGCTGACGGCGACGGCGATGAGTTATTTCGAGGACGAGCTGGCCAAGGCCATTGTGCTTTCGCTCTTTATTCCGCTCGTCATCAGTTCCGGCGGCAATGCTGGTTCGCAGGCGGCGACGCTCGTGATTCGCGCGCTGGCGTTGGGTGAATTTCGGTTGCGCGACTGGTGGAAGATCATGCGCCGTGAACTTGCGGCGGGCACGGCCCTGGGTCTCATCCTGGGCGCCATCGGATTTCTCCGCATCGCGATCTGGTCGCAATTCACCCCGATCTACGGACCGCATTGGCCGCTGGTGGGAGCGACGGTGGGCATTGCGCTGGTGGGGATTGTTCTTTGGGGATCGTTAATGGGCTCGATGCTGCCGCTGTTGTTGAAAAAGCTCGGATTCGATCCGGCGACCTCAAGTGCGCCCTTTGTGGCGACGCTCGTCGACGTCACCGGCTTGATCATCTACTTCAGCGTGGCGCTCGCGATTATGCTGTAGAGGCGATTCCATGCCCCGCCCCGTTTTGCTTTATGATGGTGAGTGCGGGCTGTGCAACCGGCTGGTTCGGTCGCTGCTGCGGTCTGATCGAGCGGGGCGATTGAACTATGCTCCGTTGCAAAGTGCGCCGGCGCAGGGCTACTTGCGGACGCAAACTTTGCCGACGCAGGATTTTGACAGCTTGGTGTTTGTCCCGGATTGGGATCGGCCGGTGGTGGGTGGCTACCGGTTGCGTACTGACGGAGCTCTGGCCGCGTGTGCGGTGGTCGGCGGCATGTGGCGGGTGGTTTCCTGGCTGGGCGTGTTGCCGGTGTGGGTGCGCGATCCTTTCTATAAGATTGTGGCGCGGATGCGTTATGCGCTTTTCGGTGAATACCGTCCCGCGCCTCTGCCCGAGCCCGAATGGGAGAAACGCTTTCTGGCCCGCTGATACGAGCGTCTCTCTCGAATGGGATCTTAAGAAGAGGCACTCGGGGAGGGCGCGGACTTCGGTCGCGCGCCGGAAGTTGAATCGCACGCACGGCGCGGAGCGGAGTCCGCGCCCTACCGAAGTTCAAATCAGGACGGACTGCCGGCCGACGGCGCCAAAGAAAAAGGCCGGAACGGGTCCGGCCTTCGAAAGTGAATTGTGCTAGGTTGCAATTACTCGCGACCGTAACCGCCGCTGCCCCGGTCGCCGCCGTCGCGACCACCGCGGTAGCCGCCACCGCCGCCTCGATCACCCCCATCGCGACCGCCGCGTCCACCACCACCGCCGCGGTAACCACCACCACCCCCGCGACCGCCGCGTCCACCGCCACCACCACGGTAACCGCCGCCGCCGCCACCACCGCCACCGCCACCGAATGAACCGGGGGCGCGCTCTTCACGAGGACGGGCAATGTTGACCGAGAGGGCCCGGCCATCCAGTTCATAGCCATGGAATTTTTCGACGGCTTTCTCGGCCTCATCTCCATTCGCCATCGTGATGAAGGAAAATCCGCGGGAACGGCCGGTGAATTTGTCGAAGATGATCTCAACGACACTGACGGTGCCAACCTGGCCAAACAGGGCCTCGAGATCCTGGGCGGTGCTGGTGAAGGGAAGATTCCCCACGTAGAGCTTGCTGTTATCTGACATGTGATGATGTGAGCTGATGGTGTCGCCTTACCGCCCGTCCCCGAAACCCGGATTTCAAATCATCACTGAACAGTGGCGCTCACCTGACAATTTTCCGTAGCGATAGAATCTAACAAACAACCAACTCAACGGTTAACAGGCTGGCCGGGAGCGTGTTTTAGGCAAGCGATTTATCGGCGGGAGGACCTGCATCATACGAGGGAAACCGGCTGCTGGATCGGGGCTCCTCAGGCCGGGAATGATTCTCGCGGCCCGAAAATATTTCGTGCACCACCTGCATCTGTTCATTAATTTAACCAATCAATGCCCGACACCGTCAATCAGCCCAGCGAACCCGGCAACTGGGTTCTCATCCGCAGGCTGTTCGGGCTGGCGTGGCGGTATCGCTTGCACTGCCTTCAGGTGCTGGGGATCCAACTCGTGCTCCTCACTCTCGGGATTGGCGGGCTCATTTTGACCGGCTTGGGGATTGACTGCATCCGCTCTAAAGTTGACCCGACGCCCGTCGTCGCGGCCCGGGGACTGCATTTCAATTTTCTCGACGAGTGGCCGCCTTTGCAGGTGCTGGTGCTGCTGGCCGGAACGATTCTTTTGTTCGCCCTGGTGCGCGCCGGCTTGAACTACGTGTACGCCATCTCAGTCAACCGCCTGGTGCAACAAAAACTCGTGGTGGATTTGCGCAGTGATGTTTACGAAAAACTCCAGCAGTTGAGCTTCCGTTTTTTTGACGCCAACAGCACCGGTTCCATCATCACGCGGGTCACCGGTGACGTGCAATCGGTGCGGATGTTTGTCGATCAGGTGCTCATTCAAAGCGTCATCATGGTCATTTCGCTCACGGCCTATGTCATCTATATGGCCAGCCTCAGTCCATCGCTGACGATTGCCTGTCTGGCGACCACGCCGGTTTTGTGTGTGATTGCGGCCTGGTTTTCCCGGGAAATCCAGCCGCAATATGCCCTGAACCGTTCTCTGGTGGAGCACATGGTGCAGATCCTCACCGAAAGCATCCAGGGTGTCGCCGTGACCAAGGGTTTCGGGCGGGAAGGGGAGGCGCGGGCAAAATTCGACGCGGCCAACCTGGCTTGTTTTGCCCAGCAGCGCGGTATTTTCTGGCGGGTGAGCTTGTTCTCGCCCGCCGTTGGTTTTCTGACACGGATCAACATGATGGTGCTGCTCGGTTACGGGGGCTGGCTGGTGGCCCACGATCGGTTTCCCTTGGGCACCGGCCTGGTGGTTTTTGCGGGTCTGCTTGAGCAGTTTTCCGGACAGGTGAACAATGTCGCCGTCATCGTCAACAGCGTGCAGCAATCGCTCATCGGTGCGCGCCGCGTGTTTGAAATCCTGGATGCGCCGGTCGAGGTAAAAAACGCCCCCGATGCGATCCGGCGTCCGCGACTGACCGGCGCCGTGGATTTTGAAAACGTCTCGTTCGCGTACGACCGGGCCGAGGCGGTGGTGCGCGATATCAACCTCAGCGTGAAACCCGGCGAGTGCGTGGCCATTCTGGGAGCGACCGGTGCGGGCAAGAGCGTACTCATGAGCCTGATTCCGCGCTTCTTTGATCCCACTGTTGGCCGGGTGCTGATCGATGGACAGGATGTGCGCCGGCTGAATCTCGAGGATGTCCGCCGCAACATCGGCCTGGTGTTTCAGGAAAGTTTTCTGTTTTCCAACACCATTGCCGCCAATATTGCCTTCGGCCATCCCGAGGCGACCCGGTCCCAGATCGAACGCGCCGCCCGCATCGCCGCCGCGCATGATTTCATTGTTATCTTGCCCGAGGGTTACGACACCGTGCTGGGGGAGAGTGGCAACAGTCTGTCGGGCGGTCAGCGCCAGCGGCTGGCCATCGCCCGCGCGGTATTATTGGAACCAGCAATCCTGCTGCTGGACGACCCAACCGCGGCGATCGACAGCGAAACCGAACACGAGATTTTCGAGGCGCTGGATCGTGCCATCGCCGGCCGGACGACCTTCATTGTCGCGCACCGGCTGAGCACCCTGCGCCGGGCGGACTTTATCATTGTGATGGACGATGGCCGGATTGTGCAGCGGGGAACGCACGAGGAATTGATGCGGCAGCCCGGGCCCTACCTGCGGGTGGCAAATCTCCAACTGGTCGACGCCCGCGATCTGCAATTGCTCGGACTTGCCGGCGGGGAGGCATCGTCATGAGCAAAGCATCGATCAAGGTCCGCCCCGGCGTTCTCGTGCAGCGTCTCCGCGATGAGGAGGACGAGACCGACGAGCTGCAAAAACCGCTGGAATGGAGCATCATTCGCCGACTCTTCACCTACACTGCGCCGATCAAAGGCAAAGTCACCGCGCTGGCGGTGATGACGTTGATCCGCTCCGCGCAACTGCCGGCGCTGGGTTGGGTGATGTCGCTGATCATCAAGGGACCGATCACGAGCCGCGATTTCGCCGGCATCGGACTGGGCGTGGCAGGTTACGGGTTGATCGCGCTTTCAACCGATCTGCTGTTTCATTTCCGCCAGCGGTATGCCTTGGAAATCGGAGAGTCGGTCGTCAACGGTCTCCGTACGGAAATCTTTGCCAAACTGCAGGACCAGCCCATGAGCTTCTACCATCGGCTCAAGATTGGCCGGGTCATTGGCCGTGTGACCAGCGACGTGGAAGCCGTTCGCGTGGGAATTCAGGATGTGCTGTTTGTCAGTGTCATCCAGTTCGGTTCGATGGTTTTTTCCGCGGTGGTCATGGCATTCAGCGACTGGGTGCTCTTTCTCGTGGTACTTGGATTGGCGCCCGTCTTGTGGCTGCTCAACCGGCATTTTCGGGTAAAACTCAGTCTGTATTCCCGCGCCGCTCAGGAGAGTTTCAGCCGGGTGACCGCGACTCTGGCCGAGTCGGTCAATGGCATCCGGGTCACGCAGGGATTTGTGCGGCAGGAGACCAATGCCGGCCTTTTCCGCAGCCTGCTTGCTGATCATGCCCGCTATAACATCGCCCTGGCCCGGACATCGGCGATTCTGACTCCGCTCCTGGAGTTGAACAGCCAGTTTTTTGTCGCGCTGCTGCTGATGGTCGGCGGCTGGCGCGTGTTTCATGGCGATATGACCATGGGCAGCCTCATTACGTTTTTCCTGCTGGCGAACCAGTTCTTCGCCCCGATCGCGATCATCGGCAACCAATACAACCAGGCGCTTGTTGCCATGGCGGGGGCGGAGCGGGTGTTCCGGTTGATCGATGTGGTGCCGGACTGGGCGGACGATCCGAAAGCAGCCGATCTACCCGCTCCGCCGGGCCAGGGGGCGCGCATCGAGTTCCGGAATCTGTCCTTCGGCTATGATCCCGCGCGGCTGGTGCTGCATGACGTGAGTTTTACGGCTGAGCCTGGCCAGACGATCGCACTCGTCGGCCACACAGGCAGTGGCAAAAGCTCCATTATCAATCTAGCGGCCAAATTCTATTTGCCGACCCGGGGCGAAGTGCTGGTGGACGGCCGGGAGATCCGCACCATCACCAGCCACTCTTTGCACCGGCAAATGGGCATGGTGCAGCAACAGAATGTTCTCTTTGGCGGCACCGTGTTGGAGAATGTCCGCCTGAGCCGGCCTGAGGCGACCGACGCCGAAGTGCGCGCGGCCGCTGCGGCGCTCGACTGCCTTGATGTTTTCGACGCTCTCCCCGCCGGGTTGCTGACCGAGGTGGGGGAGAAAGGAGCGGGGCTTTCTGTGGGGCAGCGCCAGCTGATTTGTTTTACCCGCGCCCTGCTGGCGGACCCGCGCATCATCATTCTCGATGAGGCGACCAGCTCGATCGACGCCCTGACCGAGGCGCGTTTGCAGCAGGCTCTGAGGAAGCTGCTGACCGGCCGGACCAGCTTCGTGGTGGCGCACCGGCTCAGCACGATCCGGCATGCCGATCTCGTGCTGGTGCTTGACCAGGGAAGCATCATCGAGCGCGGCACGCACACGGAATTGCTCGCCCGCCGCGGACAGTACGCGGCGCTTTACCGGCAGTTCGTGCAAGTGGATGATGGCGCTTGAGTGCCCCCGCCGGAGGCCGCAAGATTAATCCCGCGGAAGGAATCCGGAGTTTCTCCTCTGAAAAAAGTGATTTCTCCTCTAAAAAATCGTTGCATTGCATCGGCCCTCTCCTATGACAAATAGTACTATGGCTAAAAAAACCACCCGTAAACCCAACGCCGCTTTCATGAAGCCGGTTACTCCAAGTGCTGCCCTCGCCCCGATCGTCGGTGCCGCTCCACTTCCCCGCACAGAGCTCACCAAGAAGCTCTGGGCTTACATCAAGAAGAACGGTCTTCAGGACAAAAAGAACAAGCGCAACATCAACGCCGACGCCGCTCTCAAGGTTGTTTTCGGTGGCAAAGCACAAGTTAGCATGTTCGACATGACGAAGCTGGTCAGCAAGCATGTGAAGTAAGGTTTGCGCTCCTAGCTTAATTTTTAAAACCGCCGCGGAGCAATCTGCGGCGGTTTTTTTGTCTCTTTCTCCGGCGGAGCGTCTGCTGTTTCTCCTCGGAAAATCGTGCTTCGCCTCAGTCGAACCAACCGATCCATGTTTTCTTCCCGCTCTTCCCACGCACAGGCCTTGTTGATGCTCGTGCTCGCCACTTTTTTTTGGGGACTGAGCTTTCCCTTGATCAAAGCGCTCATGGTGGTGCACCAGCAGTTGTTGCCCGGCAGCAGCCCTTGGTTCATTACCGCCTATGCCGTGGCGCCACGCTTTCTACTGGGCACGGTCGTTCTGTTGTTCCTGCTGCGAGACACCTTGGGCACGCTCACGCGTTTGGAAATCGGGCAGGGTTTGCTGATGGGCGTCACCTCGGGTGCGGGCATGCTCTTTCAAAACGACGGGCTGCAGTTCACGTCGGCGTCAATTTCCGCCTTTCTGACGCAGTTCTACGCCATCATGATTCCGGTTTTTGTGGCGGCCCGGTTGCGCCGCTGGCCGACGCGGGTGGTTTGGCTCAGCTGCGCCCTCGTCCTGGCCGGCGTGGCGATTCTTGGCCGCTTCGATTTCCGTTCGCTCCATCTCGGTCGGGGGGAGATTGAGACCCTGGTCAGCTCGGTGTTTTTCATGATGCAAATCCTGCTGCTGGAATCGAAGGCATTTGCCCCCAACCGGCCCCTGCCGATGACCCTCGTCATGTTTGTCACCCAGGCCTTGCTCTTCGGGGGGATGGCCGTCGCCACGGCGTCCCGGACCGCGGATCTGCTGGTGCCCTGGACGTCCCCGCCCTGGCTGGTGTTTACGATTCTGCTCACGGTCTTTTGCACCCTTGGTGCGTACACCCTCATGAACAAATGGCAGCCGAAGATTACGGCGACGGAGGCCGGGTTGATCTACTGTGTGGAGCCGGTGTTTGCCTCGCTCATGGCGCTTTTCCTGCCCGGCATCTTCTCGCGCTGGGCGGGACTGGATTATGCCAACGAGCTGCTCACGTGGCATCTGCTGTGTGGTGGAGGACTCATCACCTTCGCCAACGTGCTCATCCAGCTGCAAGCATCAAAGCCCGGCAGACCAGCGCGCGGCTGATCTGGCTGCCCGAGCGAAAAACTGTCCTCAAAGCCCGGCCCGCTCGGCACTCCCGAACTCCCGCGCCGACCCTACAACTGTCGTCCTTACCGCAAAAATGCCTTCGGCTTAACTATTCTATTAGTTGACAAACATCCTGGCGGCGAGTGCGTGGTCCGCTGAGACCCCGGGATATTGCGGCCAGCGAAATTCCATTTTCGGGAGTCTGTTTGCAGACGATTTAGCACTTCCTCGTCGCACCCCACCCAGCCTTGCCGGTAAACAGGCTCCTGAAAATGAAGCAAAGCTGTCGGGCGGCGCCAGGCCAAATCGAACTGCTGGATCTGAATCATCTCAGCTCGGGCGCGCATTCTTGCGACGGGCTTCGATCCATTCTAACAATAGCAAGGTGCGCTCGGCATCCGGCATCCGGGTTTCACTCACAAAGTACTCGTTGATGCCCTGGCGGTGGATGCCGAGCAGACGCGCGAGCTGGGCCTTTTCCCCTCGGCGCTTGAGCAGCGGACGGATCTGCACCACCAATTTATTCCAGAGCGGAGTTGTGGCCTTGCCGGGACGCAGCGTCCCGCCATTCCGGCGCCGCGGCCCCTGGCGTTTGCGGGCCGAGGATCTCGCCTCAGGTGAGAACATGGAAAACAGGTCTTCGAGGGATTGCAGTTTGGCCGGAAGGAACATGAAAACAAACATCGGCGTCGCCGGTCGGATGTCAACTAATAGAATACTTAGGCCGCAGGCGCTTTCAGGGTGGGCGGGAGCTGGTCGCGGAGGTTAGATGGGGCGGGTGGGCTGGGCCCGGCTGCTTCGTCGGAGGTTGGCCGCACGGTGTCCCTCGTGTACCGGCTGGGGCGGTACGATGGCGGGCGAGCACGTGCGTTGCGGCAAAAATGCTCGCGCATTTTTAGCGCGAATGTTCCAGTGTCTTCGTGGATCCAGGCGAATTTAAAAGGAGTTGTCCGAGACTCGGGGTACCGTCCAATATCACGATTGAATCGTTGGGGTGGGTGTGCCTGAAAAAGATTTATACTTTGATCCGCACCGGGACAATGGAG
>JANYDX010000311.1 GCA_025363395.1 Verrucomicrobiota bacterium | reverse complement strand
ATGCCGAGGCGCGAACCGTCGTCCCGTCCACGGGATCAAGCACGTCGCCATACCCGCGAATCCGGAAAGTGTCTGAACGCGTGGCCAGAATGGGAGCCAGTTCCGCAATAAAGTCCTCTTGCGTTACCGTCGTAATCTTCGGCGATGCGTTGTCGAACGATTGCTGAATGATATTTGACCCGACGAGTTCGCTCACTGAGCCAAACGGTTGGGCGCGCGCCGCGATGCGATCCCGGATCTGTCGGGCAGCGCTCAGGGTGCGCACGGCGCTCAGCCCAAAAACAGGGCCGGACGAATCTGGAAATTCCAACAACGCCCGCCAGGCCGACTCGGAGGTCGTGTTAACATTGAATGCACCTACCACATAATTGTTCGGGCGCGGTGCACCTGCGCCGGCCGTGCCGCCGAGAGCCAGATGCGTGCGGGTCAAGGAGTGGAACGCGCCCGAGAGCGAGAAGCCCGTCACCCCCACTCTGAGTTGTTCGAGGGAAATGAACCGAGAGTTGGTCGCCGCTGCTTGCGAGAAAGAGCCACCGATCAAACGCCGAAAATTCGGACGCAGGGCGGTCCCACTCGTCGCGCCCGATTGCAATTCATCACCGGCGATGATGGCACTGACTTTGACTCCTTCATCTCCGACCCAATAGCCCATGCGCCCGCTCCTGATCAAAAGCCCCTGCGAATCAACCCGCGGTAAATCCACGAGCCCGATTTCAACCGGTTCCTGATCGGTCATGTTGGTCGGAGCGCCCACGGAATTGGGTCCGACAATCGTGAGGCGCGCGCCGGTGAGCGAGGGAGCAGTCGTGCCGCTTGATCCGGAGACCAGCCAGGCCGGCGACGGTGTCCCGCCCCAGACCCCGGTCCACTGGCGAAAGGAATTCTGCGGAGCAACGCCCGCGACGCCCGCCATGCCAGTCCGGCGTGCATCAGGTCCGGCGCGCCGTTGCAATTCGCCGAGTGCCACGTGCAGCGCGAACAAAGCGTTCTGCCGCGCCTCGGTTTGCTGGCGCGAGGTCGCGGCAATGCGGGAATTCACCCGCGCCAGTGCGCTCAAACCAAAAACCGCCAGCACCAAGAGCGCCAGCAAGGCCAGGGTGATCACCAACGCAAAACCGCGTTCAGAAAATCGCCGCGGGCGTTTCATCGCGACCCTCCTTTGACTTCGACACGCCGGACGAACACGCGGGAATTATTTTCCACTATTCCCCACCACCATTCGGCGTCGGAGGCGTAGACCGGCGGACGTGCCAGGCGGCCTGCCCCGCTCTCCATTTCGGCCAGCAAAGTAGCGCCCTGGTCACTCAAAATCCTCACCATCACGTCGGCGACGTCGGGAAAACGATTGGGATCGGAGGCCGCACCGGTATCGCGCGCGGCGTGCACCAGGTCGGCATTGTCAGCGGGGAAAATCCGGCGCAGCGTCCCCGTCCCAGGGTCGCGCATATGGAGCCAGACCCCAAAATCAACGACGTTGGTCGCGAGGGCGTCCGCATTGTTCGGATTCATGAGCGTCTTGGGATTGCGCGAGCCGGCAGGATTCACCGACGTGCTGCCATAGCCGGAAACCGTCAGGTCATTCCCCGTGGAGAAAGTGCCGGCCGCGCTGACCACCGAGCGGAACAAGGTATAGCGCACATCCGCCGGATTGGTGGCGATAACGGCGCCGCTGACCGGACGGCGGGCAATCTGGTACGACACCGCGCAAGGCACACTGCCGTCCGATTCCACATTCGTCGTTACAAGGCGCAGCCACGTCCCGGACAATCCAAAGCGCGCATTGCCGATCAACGGAACGGCGCCTCCGCTGACCGCGGGCAGCAAGCGCTGACTGTCGCTGGTCGCCGGCTTCATGGTGGCAAAGGTCAGCCAGCCATGCGGCACGAGCGGAGACGGTGTGTTGATCACATCGACCGCCAGCCAGGTGAGGCCGTCCTGGCGAAAGACCGCGGCCTGCAAATCACGCTCGATCAAGTCGAGCGCGAGCGTGGCTTGGGTTGAGGTGGTAAAACTGTCCTGGGTGCGTTGCCAGAGATTCAGCGTGCCGGTCACCACCGCCAGCATCAGTCCGGCCAGGATCAGCGTGATGGTCACGGCCACCAGCAGTTCGAGCAGCGTGAATCCAGCCGCGCCGGATTTTTGCGGATACCTCATCGGCTCAGGGCGACGTTGAAGGTTATCTGTTCGCGATCAGCGAGAGGAATGACCGTGGATAAAGTCGGAATGCGATACGGCCACGACACGCGCACATGCAACGCCAGCACCGCCCTGCCAGCATCGAAGGCGAGTGGCGCGGCGGGAAAACTCCACGCCTCAATCAGGAAATACTGCGCGCCTTCGTCAATCTGTTCGAGCGCGGGCGGTGGTTGAAAGTTGAGCGCGTGCAACCGGGCCGCGTCGCGCGTGGCCACCAATCGACACGCGTCGGGCAAGGGCGTCGCCAAAGGTCGTGTCTCACCGGCCAGAGCATCGAATCCTCCCGCGACAGCCATGCGTTGCAGTTCCACCCGAAGGGCATCGGGCAGACGCAAGGCATTCAGGGTGTCAGCTGAAGCGGCCGACTGGCGCGTCAACGCCGGCAGCAACCCGAGTATCACGGACACCGCCACCGAGAAAATGCCAACGGCGATGACGACTTCGAGCAGGGAGAAGCCGGAGTTTCTCACCCGAACAGGCGCACCCAAGGTAACCACAAAAGATAGGGAATGCACCGAAGGCGCCGTGGTGCATTTTGGCTCCTGAGATACCGCGGCCATCGCCAGCAGGGGCCCGACCGATGAATTGCCAGTAAAGCCGCTGGAGAGAAACAACCACAGCCGGGAATTATGGAATTTCATGCTCGGTCAGAAACTTGTGCGCGCATCGATCAGGACAGGGACGCCATAGGAACTGAGCGTGAGACCGCGGACATTGGCCGGATTCTCCAATTCAACCGGCGCTTCGCCTGTCGCATACGAACCCGGTGGCCGCCGGTGACCGGCCGCCAAAATGAGATCGCCCGACTGGAGCGTGCCCGCATTCGACGAAAGAATGACACTGACCCACTGCTCGGCGATCACGCCGCCAATCGTTTCAATCGTGAGCTGGTTTGTGCGCAGGGCAGTCGAACGCAGGTCAGACCCATCCGCCTTGGTCCAGGGCACAGTGGGACTTGACGCGAACAAACCGGTGGGCATTGGACTGAAATTGCCGGGCACCACATAAACGCCTTCTGGGAGGAAAGTGTCGGTCACCGTTTGCCAGCCATCGGGGGTTTCCACCTGAACAACGACATAGCGCAAATAGCGCGCGGGTTCGGTGACACTCGCGGCGTCAACGTGGATCATCACACGGGAAGACTGCCCACTGGCCATTGCCTTCGTCCGCGCCACACTGATCAAGTTGGCCATCATCGCCTGCGCCGATTGCAAAGAGGCCGCCTTCCTCCCGCCGCCCAGTCCGCCGATCAGAAAAAATGAGAGCGTGGCCAGGAGTCCCATCACCACCAGCAGTTCGAGCAGAGTGAATGCACGACCGCGACGGCAGGGAGTAAGCAGCAAGTCCGGTTTCACGAATTTCATTTCCAGCTGAAGATGAATTCCGGATTCGCCACTGAAGCGCCGGGCACGGGCGCGTAGAAAATTACTCCAGCCCGAATGCCCGCGGTCGGAAAATCCGCACTGCCCGGAGTCAGCCCATTCACGGCGGGCAACACAGTGAAGTCACTTCCGGCTTTGATCACTCCATCGAGATTCCGATCCACTAACACGGCGATGACCGGGTTGTCGAAAGCATCTCGCAGCAAATTATCCGGTGAAAAATCCGCATCACGGAATGAGTGAAGCGAAATAAGTTTTCGATTTTGCGCCTCGGGAAACTGACTGTTGGTGGTCGCGGTGTAGGCCGGCAACGCCGAGCCATCGCGCCGGCGGGCCGCCAGAATGTCGTGAAAAAGATGCAGCGTCGCGGGATCGGTGTTCTGGCCGGGCGGGTTGACCAGATTGGAGCTGTGCAGCACCGGATAGAATCCGTATTCGCTGCGAAAGGCGTCGATCGCGCCGGCCCATTGATTGAATTGCACGCGGGTCCGGGCCTTGTTGGTCGCTGCGCGGGCGGATCGAACGGCCGGGAAAAGCAACGAGGCAAGAAGGCCGATGATCGCGATGACGGTGAGCAGTTCAATGAGAGTAAATCCGTTTCGAGCGCGCGGTTTCATGGTCAGTTGGCGTTGGCGTAGAGATTATCCGCATTCTCCGCCGGCGCCGGATCCACGAATCCACCGGTTAGCAGCGTGGCGGAATCGCGGCCGTCGGGCCCGATCGAATAGAGCAAGTAGCGAAAATTCTCCCACGGCGTCCGGACCTTGTAACGATAACGATACGCCTGCCCCCACGGATCGATCAGGACAGCGGAGGAATTCGCCATCGGATCAAGTGCGCCCGAC
>JANYDX010000285.1 GCA_025363395.1 Verrucomicrobiota bacterium | reverse complement strand
CTCCCGCGATGAGACCGGCGCCCTGGCCCAAGCCCGCGCCGCCGATGAACGCCGCGCGCAAGGACAGGCCAGGGGACCGCTCGATGGCATTCCGATTGGGATGAAGGACGTGATCGCCGTCGAGGGTCAGCCCCTGACTTGTTCCAGCAAAATGCTGGCGAACTACGTTTCGCCCTATGACGCGACCGCCACGATTAAGTTGAAGGCGGCGGGGGCAATTCCTTGGGGCCGGCTCAACATGGACGAGTTTGCCATGGGCTCCTCCACGGAGAACTCCGCGTTTGGCGCCACGGCGAATCCTTGGGATTTGTCACGCGTGCCCGGCGGGAGTTCGGGAGGTTCGGCGGCGGCGGTGGCGGCGGGCGAGGCGCCCGTTTCCCTCGGCTCCGACACCGGCGGGTCGATCCGCCAACCCGCCGCGCTGTGCGGCATCGTCGGCCTCAAACCCACTTACGGTCTGGTCTCACGTTATGGACTCGCGGCCTTTGCCTCGTCGCTCGACCAAATTGGCACCTTTGCGCACACCGTCGAGGATGCGGCGCTCGTGTTGGGCGCCATCGCGGGCCACGATGCGCACGATTCCACTTCGTTTGAAACCGCGATTCCCGACTATCGCGCGGAATTGAAAAAACGCGGCGGCCCGTGGCGACTGGGTGTGCCCAAGGAATTTTTTGGCGCGGGTCTCGATCCCGAAGTCGGCGCTGCCGTGAAGCAGGCCATCGAGTTCTACCGGAAAAGCGGCTGCGAGATCCGCGAGGTTTCAATGCCATTTACGTCGGAGTACGCCGTGGCCGCCTACTACATCATCGCGACGGCGGAGTGTTCGTCGAATCTTGCGCGGTACGACGGCGTGCGGTACGGCCACCGTTCCAAGGACGCAACCAACGCCATCGACCTCTATTTCAAATCCCGCGCGGAAGGCTTTGGCGAGGAGGTGAAGCGCCGGATCATTCTCGGCACCTATGTGCTGAGCAGCGGCTACTACGATGCCTATTACCTGCGGGCGCAAAAAGTCCGCAGCTTGATTCGCGACGAATTCATGCGGGTTTTCCAGAGTTGCGATGCGCTGCTTTCGCCGACGACTCCGACTGCTGCTTTCAAAATCGGGGAAAAAGCCGCCGATCCGCTGTCGATGTACTTGAGCGACATCTACACCATCGGAGTGAATCTCGCCGGCCTTCCAGGGATTTCGATCCCTTGCGGTTTCACCGGCGAAACGCTGCCCATCGGCCTGCAAATCATCGGCCAACCCTTCCGTGAAACGGACCTCCTCGCCATCGCCCACCGCTACGAACAGGCGCACGACTGGCACACCAAACACCCCAGCCTTTAGTTACACAGAGAACACAGAGGAGTCACAGAGTGAATACCGAGATCAATCATCTGACCGAACAAATTATCGGAGCGGCGATAGAAGTTCACCGCGAGCTTGGGCCTGGCTTGCTGGAGTTGGCCTACCAGCGCGCCTTGGCTCATGAATTGCGTTTGAGGAAAATTGGTTTCGAGGAGCAGAAACTTTGCGCCATCAAGTACAAAGATTTGGTCATCGATGATGCCGATCGATTGGATTTTCTCGTTAACGGGTTGGTTGTAGTGGAATTGAAAACAGTCGATACACTCCTTGATGTTCATGATGCCCAGCTCCTGACCTATCTGAAATTTACGGGTTGTCCTATCGGCCTGTTACTCAACTTCCGATCCACCGTGCTCACTCGCGGGCTCCGGCGCCTTGCTCTATGAATTTGTTTTTTCATAGGGAGCCCAGAGTCGGGATAGCTTCACGGAGCACCCATTTATCTGGGAAATATCGCTGCGG
Organism: Verrucomicrobiota bacterium; assembly: GCA_025363395.1. Lineage (GTDB taxonomy): Bacteria > Verrucomicrobiota > Verrucomicrobiia > Opitutales > Opitutaceae > Lacunisphaera. Next base: position 621 of record JANYDX010000285.1, on the reverse strand, counting down.
CTGGTGTGCTTTCCAAAGTTCCGCCGTCCGAACCTGGCCCATTAGCCTCACTTACCTCTGTGCTCCTCCGTGTCCTCGGTGCAATAAAATCTTCCCATGAAATACGAAGCCGTCATCGGACTTGAGGTCCACGTGCAGTTGAACACGGCGTCCAAGATGTTCACGCGCGTCGCCGCGGGCTATGGCCAGCCTGAGAACACCCTGACCGATCCCGTCGTACTCGCCTTGCCCGGCGCGCTGCCGGTCCTGAACAAGGAGGCCTTGGATAAGATCATCAAAACCGGCCTGATGCTCGGCTGCACGATCGCACCGGTCTGCAAATGGGACCGCAAACAGTATTTTTATCCCGACTCGCCGAAGAACTACCAAATCTCGCAATACGATCAGCCGATGTGCCTCGGCGGCTCGGTCGAGGTCGAGCTGCCCGGCGCCGCGCGCAACGTGATGGGCGAGCACAAGAAAATTCCGCTCACGCGCATCCACCTCGAAGAAGACGTGGGCAAACTCAACCACGGTGCGAGCGACTCGCTCGTCGATTACAACCGCGCCGGCACGCCGCTGATGGAGATCGTTTCCGATCCCGCGATGCACACCGCCGAGGAAGCCTACGCCTATCTCACC
>JANYDX010000210.1 GCA_025363395.1 Verrucomicrobiota bacterium | reverse complement strand
CGGCCTGCGTCGCCATACCGCAGTCGGCGGGTGAACTCATGAACGCCCTCGCCCACTACACCCGCCTCTGGCTGGCCGGCGCCCGTTATTCGATCGTGCGGACCATGATGTTCCGCGCGGACTTCATCATGTGGTCGCTGGTGGAGCTGTTCTGGATGGGCGTGAATCTGCTGCTCATCGCCGTGGTTTACCGTCACACCAATTCCATCGCGGGCTGGGGACCGTGGGAAATGACCTTGATCGTGGGGACATCCATGCTCGTGCAGCGGCTGCTCATGGGCTTTTTTTGGACCAACCTGTTTGAAATGGGCCGCAACGTCCGCAGCGGACACTTCGACTTTTTCATGGCGCAGCCCGGGAGCCCACTGTTCATGGTTTCCACGCGCAAGATCGATCTCGACGGTTTCCTGAATGCGCCGCTGGCGCTCGCGGTTGTCGTCTATGCGTGCCACCGGCTCGGGCTGCATCCGTCGGCCGGCCAAATCCTCCTTTACGGCGGTTTTGTCCTGTGCGGACTGGCCATCCATTACTCGACGCTGCTCGTGCTCGTCTCGCTCGTCTTCTGGCTCCAAAGCGCCAAAGGCCTCGAAGGCGGCTATTTTGGCGTAAATGAATTTTCCCGCCTGCCTCGTGAAGCATTGCGAGGGGTGACTGCCGTGATTTTTGTTTATGCCTTGCCGGTTATCGTGGTGACGAATGTTCCGGCGCGCACTCTGCTCCATGGAGTCGAATGGCTGCCCGCGCTCTGGCTGGTTGGCGCCGCGGCTTTGTGGCTCATCATTGCTGTGACCGTTTTTAACCGCGGCATCCGCCGCTACTCCAGTGCCAGCTCCTGATTCCGATTCCATTTCCGCGGCACTGGTCGCCTTGCAGCAGCGGATTGGCTATCAATTCCGCTCGCCTGCACTTCTGCTCGAAGCGCTGACTCACGGCTCGTATCTGCCGGAGAATGCGGAAGCCGGCGCCCACAATCAGCGATTGGAATTTCTGGGCGACGCGGTGCTCCATTTCATCATCACCGATGCGCTCTATCGCGATTCAACCACGGAGCGGGAAGGCATTCTCACCCGGCGCCGGGCCATTCTTTCCAAGGGTGAATTCCTGACCAGACTGGCCCGCGATCTCGGACTCGACGCCTGCCTGCGGCTGAATAAAAGTGAAGAAGATGCCGGCGGCCGCGGCCGTGCCTCAATTCTCGAGGACGCGTTTGAAGCCGTGGTCGGTGCCATCTATCTCGATAGTGATTTACCCACCACTCGCGGCGTGGTTCTCGGCTGGTACGGCCCCCTCGCCGACCGCGTCTTGCCCGCCGAGGATGCGGAAAACCCCAAGGGCCGGCTGCAAGAACTGGTGCAGCCTATCCATGGAAATGTCGCCCTGCGCTACGAGGTGCTTTCCATTTCCGGCCCCCGCCATGCCTGCGAATACGAGGTGGGCGTTTTTCTGAATGATCAAAAACTGGGGGTGGGTCGTGGCACGTCCAAAAAAGTGGCCGAGGAGCTGGCGGCACGTGCCGCCCTCACCGTTCTGCGGGAAAAAGAAAGCGGCCCGACCGGATGAGGGCGGCCCGGCATCTGTTTCATCGCGTGCGTTGAGCGCTGTCGTGACCGCTCCAATATCAAGCCCGATGTCCTCCGACTCCCTTCACCTTCGCACCAAAATCACCGGCGTCTGCCTGCCGGCCCAGGCGTTTGCGATTGCGGAAATCCTGCACCGCCACCCGGCGCCCGTCTGGTTGGTGGTCCACGAGGAAATCAAGCAAACCGATTCACTCGGCGAAGACATCAGCCTGTTTCACCGCGCGGCGAGTGCGAAAATGCCGCTGGATATCCTGAATTTCCCTGAAGCCCAAACCGCCAGCCGGGAAATGCGCGAAGCGTTCAACGCTGCCAGCGACCGTTTTTCCGTGTTGAGCCGGTTGAGCGGCCGGCGCAACGTGGGTCGGGTGCCCTCACCCGCCGCTAGGGAATCGAATGGGGAGAAATCATCACGCTCGCACGGCCCGGTGTTGCTCATCCTCACCACGCCCGCCGCATTGTTGCAACCGGTGCCGCCGCACGAGGATTTCGCGACCAAGGAGATCGAATTGCACCGCGGGCAAACCCGGCCGTTCCAGGAATTGATCAAGCTTCTCCAGACCTTTGACTACGATAGCGAGGCGGTCTGCGAAGCGCCGGGCCAGTACGCCGTGCGCGGCGGCATTGTCGATGTTTACCCGATCACCGCCCACCAGCCGTACCGGCTCGATTTTTTCGGCGATGCGCTCGAGGAAATCCGCACGCTCGATCCCGTGACGCAGCGCTCCGGCGAAGCGGTCGAGAGCGTCACGCTGACCGCCGCGCCGCGCTCGCTGGCGGCGGGAAAACCGGCCTCGCTGCTCGACTACCTGAATCCAGCCACGCATGCCGTGCTGCTGGAACCGAAGTCACTGGAGGAATTATTTGATACGCTCGCGCCGGATGAAGCCGCGGTGGAGAAGGCACTCGCCGCCCCACCGTTCATCGACGCGCTGGCGGCCAGATGCACCCACCTGTTCGGGATCAGCGACCTCGATCTGGCCAGCTCGTTGTTCGACAATGCCGGCCAGGAGGAAACCTGGGACACGGAATCACTCGCCCATCACCGCTCCTATCCCGACGAACACCTGCTCGCACACGAACGGTTGCAAACTGAAGAAGGCGCCCGACGGCGCTTCCTGGAAAAGGTGGCGACGTGGAAGCACGAGGCCTATGCCGTTGATATTGTCATCTCCAAGGAAGGGGAAGAACAGCGCGTCCGCGAGTTGCTCGAAGAGGACGCGACGCTGAAAAAAATCAAGCCGCGCTACCTGCGCGGAGCCGTGAACGAGGGATTCAGAATCACGTTTCGCGGCGGCCGCGCGGGCACACCGCTGTTCGATAAAAGCAATGACGGTGGGCCCAGCGGGCCCACTTCACCCAATTCAAGAGGCCGCGTGGTCGTCAGTGAAACCGAGATTTTTGGCCGGCGACGGTTACGGCATTCAGCCCCCAAGCGCGCCGTGGCGGCGCAGTCGGCCGTCGATCAGTTGCTTGATTTTTCCGAGCTTGTGGAAGGTGATTTTGTCGTCCACCTCTCGCATGGCATCGCGCTTTACCGCGGACTGACCAAGCTCGAAACGCGCGACGGGGTTCGCGAGGTCATCTCTCTGGAATTTGACGACAAGGTGACCCTGCACGTTCCCTTGCAGGAATCGCATCTCATCAGCCGCTACGTCGGCCTGACCAAGAGCAAACCCCAACTCGGTCGCGTCGGCTCCGGCCGCTGGGAGAAGGCCCGGCAAGCCGCGGAGCGATCCACCCTCGATCTCGCCGCCGATTTGCTGGCCATCCAAGCCAAACGCGAAGCGCAGCCCGGACACGCCTTCGCGGAGGACAATGTATGGATGAAAGAATTCGAAGCCGCGTTTCCCTTCACCGAAACGCGCGACCAGGCGAAGGCCATCCTGGACTTGAAAGCCGACATGGAACGCACACGGCCGATGGACCGGTTGTTGTGCGGCGACGTTGGTTTCGGCAAAACCGAAGTGGCCATCCGCGGCGCGTTCAAAGCGGTCATGGGCGGCAAACAGGTGGCGGTGCTCGTGCCAACGACCGTGCTGGCCCAACAACACCTCAACACTTTTCGCGAGCGGATGGCCGGCTATCCAGTGGCGGTGGAAATGATCAGCCGCTTCCGCACCCGCAAGGAACAGGATCTGATCCTCGCCGCGGTCGCGGAGGGAAAGATTGATGTGCTGATCGGCACCCACCGGCTCGTGCAGGAAGATGTCAGGTTCAAGGATCTCGGACTTGTGGTGGTCGACGAAGAGCAGCGTTTCGGAGTGAAACACAAGGAGGTGTTCAAACGGTGGAGGGCGCATGTGGACATGCTCTCGATGAGCGCGACGCCTATTCCGCGCACGCTTTACCTCGCGCTCACCGGCGCGCGGGATTTGAGCACGATTGAGACCGCACCGTCGAACCGGCTGCCAATCCAAACCGTCGTCAAAAGCTATGACGAAAAAATTGTGGTCGAATCGATCCAGCATGAGGTCCGTCGCGGCGGCCAGGTTTTCTATCTGCACAACCGCGTCCTGAGCATCGATCTCGTGGCCTCACGGTTGCGCGAACTGCTGCCCGGTCTCACCATTGGCGTCGGACACGGCAAAATGAGTGAGGGTGAATTGGAGCGGGTGATGACGGATTTTGTCGCGGGCAAATACAACGTCCTCGTCTGCACCACCATCATCGAGTCCGGCCTCGATATTCCGAACTGCAACACGATCATTATCGAGGGAGCGGATCGGTTCGGATTATCCCAGCTGTACCAGCTGCGCGGGCGCGTCGGGCGTTTTAAACACCAGGCTTATGCATACCTGCTGCTGCACCGGCATGCGCGGGTGCTGGATATCGCGCGGCAACGTTTGAGCGCCATCCGCCAGCACAACCAGCTCGGCGCGGGCTTTCGCATTGCGATGCGCGATCTGGAACTGCGCGGCGCAGGCAATTTGCTCGGCGCGGAACAGAGCGGCCACATCGTCGGGGTGGGCTTTGAACTGTATTGCCAGTTGCTCCGGCAAAGCGTGGCGCGGCTCAAGGGCGAGAAACAGGCGTCATTAGTGCGCGCCAGCGTAAAGCTGGACTTTGTTTTTGTCGGGGAAAGCGCTGACATGCAGCGCGCGGCAGCCACCGACAGTTTCTCCGCCTTGAAGCAAGTAGAACGCGCCGAAGGTGAAATCGACAAGATCCAGGCCAGGCTGCCCGCTTCCTACATCAGCGAAACCCGGCTGCGTATCGATTTCTACCGCCGGCTGGCGATGGTGGAGAACCCGGCACAGGTAAAACAGCTTGAAGCCGAACTCCGGGATCGTTTTGGCAAATTTGGAGAGGAAGTCCGGGCCCTGCTTTTGGTGACCGAAATCCGTTCCCGGGCGGAACAAAAGGGCATTTTATCCGTCGAAACCGCAGGTAACCGGCTGAAGTGCCTCCGCAATTCAGGCCGCCACGACGATTATATCCAATTGAGCAGCCGCTTTCCCCGCTTGACCGCCCCCACCCCCCTTGCAAGGTTGAAAGAAGTCATTATTTTCCTGCAAAATCTTACCGCTAAATGAGTCTCCGAGGCCACCGTAATTTATCCATCACCCTGTTCGCCGCCGCGGCGGTTTCCCTCACGCTCGTCACAGTGCGCGGCCAGACCGCCCCAGCGCCAACTGACAGTCTCAATCTCCGCTACGCGAATGGCATTGCCGCGATTGCCGAGGACAAGGTGATCACCGTCGATGACATCCGGCGTGAAGTGGGACCGTTGATTCCTGAAATTCAAAAAGAGGCCCATAATGAAAAGGAATTCAACGAGAAGTTGGAGTCACTCCAGGAAAGCGTGATTCAAAATTTGATTGATCGCGTCCTCATCGTGAAGGAATTTTACAAGGACGAAAAGCGCCACGTGCCCGCGAGCTATGTCGACAACATGATCGCGGAAAGTATTATTTCCCAATTTGACGGTGACCGGAGCAAATACCTCGCCTACCTCCGCTCGCGTGGGATTTCCCAGAAAGACTATCGCCGCGAACAGGAGGAAAACATGATCTACGATTACATGCGCCAACAGCAGGCCAAATCGGCTAGCACGGTGAGCCCGGTCAAAATCGAGGCATTTTACGCGGAAAATAAAGACCATTTCTATCAAGAAGACAGTGTGCATCTCCGACTGATCCAGATCGCCCGCACGGCCGACGATACTGATGACACCCTCAAGACGAAAGCGGCCGAAGTCATCGTGCAACTGGCCGCCGGGGCAGATTTCGGCGATCTCGCCCGCCAGTACAGCAGCGACTCCCGCAAGGGTAAAGGTGGAGACTGGGGCTGGCAGCGCCGGCCGGATCTGCGCAAAGAATTCAGTGATGTGATTTTCTCGCTTGAAAAGGGCCAGCGCAGTGCGCCGGTGATCATGCCGGAAGGCGCGTTCATTCTCTTTGTCGAGGATCGCAAACATGCCGGCACTCTTCCGCTCGATGAAGCGCGTCCGGATATTGAGCGCGCCCTGGTTCAACAAAGCAGCCGTCAGGCGACCGAGCGCTGGTTGGAAAAGTTACGACGCAACGCGTACGTAAAGCACTTCTAGCAAAAAGCTCGCGGGCCAGCGGGCGAAACCGCCAAGGCCCATGAGCGAAAATCCCTATCAACCACTGCGTGTACAAGACCTCGCCATCGGCGAGCGTCCTCAGGAACGACTGGAAAAACTGGGCTCCGGTGCCCTGAGCGACACCGAACTGCTGGCCATGCTGTTGCGCAGCGGGGGCAAAGGGCACAGTGTCATCACCATCGCCCAGCAATTGATGACCGAAGCGGGCTCACTGGCCGCGCTGGTTCGTTGGAGCGAAACCGATTTCCGTCGTCTCAAAGGCATCGGCCGGATCAAAGCCTTGCAGCTCGTAACTGTGATGGAAGTCAGCCGCCGGGTTCTCAACGAAAATGGAGGAACCGAGCCTCTGCTCAACCGGCCCGATTTGGTTCTAAAACATTTTCAAGCGCAGATTTTAGCCTTGTCCGTGGAGAAATTCTGGGTGCTTTGCCTGAACCGTAAAAACCGACTCCTCAAGCAGGTTGAAATCACCTCAGGGACTGCGACCAGCAGCCTTGCCCATCCCCGGGAAGTATTTCGGGAAGCGATCCGACATGGAGCAACGGCCGTCGTCTGTGTTCATAATCATCCGAGCGGAGACCCCGCTCCGAGCGCCGCGGATGTCCAAGTGACACGCCAGATGCGTGAAGCAGCCAGGACCGTCGATATCGAGTTGCTCGATCACGTAATCGTCGGGCGAATGCCAGCCGATCCCCGTGGACTCGGCTACTACAGCTTCCGCGAATCGGGTGTCCTTTAAGCGATTGCCCGAGCCGACTTAAGTTGGTGGTTGAGGCCGGATTCGAACCAGCGAACATCAGAGATGAGCTGATTTACAGTCAGCGTCCTTTAGCCACTTGGATACTCAACCATCAAAAACGAACGGTGAAGGTATGCGGGCGTTTTGGGCTTTGCCAAGCGGTTTTTTCTCTAATTAAGCGGAGGAGCCATCCCAGTTTTTATTTGATGCAGGACCGTCGCGGGCGACGTGCCAGTCGAAACCTCAAAAGGGATGCCGCCCGCAACGGTCCTGCAGGGACGAAATCTTCCTTAGTAAAAAACGCGACCAAGCAGAAGTTCCTCAGCTTGCCAACTGGCCCGACCTTGCAAGTGTCGGCTATGTGATGGACATCCTGCATAATGCTTACGCCAGTCTGCGGGAGCATCCGATTCTCAACGGTCTTCTGCCCCACCTGCTCACGGTCGCCGGCTTCCTGCTGGCCTTTCTGGCGATCGCTCGCCTCATGAGCGAACGCAAACAGCCCAGCAACACCTTCGCCTGGCTGCTGGCCATCGCTTTCATTCCCTACGTCGGTGTGCCGCTCTATCTGATGCTCGGCGGTCGCAAAATCAAGCGCCTCGCCGCCCGCAAGGCCCCGCTTTTTACGGTTATTCCCGGCTTGATCCCTTCTGCGGCGGCGAACAGCCCAACCGCAAAGGTTTTAATGCTCAACGGAGCCAGCCCACCGATTGGCGGCAATCGCGTCCAGTTTCTCACCTCGGGCGAAGAAGCTTTTGCCAAACTTGAGCAGGGCATCCGCGAAGCGAAGCACAGCATTCACCTGATGACGTTCATCCTGGGCCGCGATGCCGTGGGCAAACGCATCGTCAAGCTCCTCGCGCAACGGGCGAAAGAAGGCGTGAAGGTGCGCCTGCTCCTCGATTCGCTGGGGTGCTTCATGACCAGTGGCGGTTTTTGCGATCCAATCCGAAAGGCGGGAGGTGAAGTCGTGAAGTTCATGCCGGTACTTCCGGTTCAGACGCGCGGATCGGCCAATCTTCGCAATCACCGGAAGATTGTAATTTTCGACCACCAGGTCGCCGCATTGGGGGGTCGTAATCTCGCAATCGAGTACATGGGCCCGACCCTGCTTAAGCGGAGGTGGCGTGATTTCGGGGCGATTGTGGAAGGCCCGGCGGCCAGCCTGTTGAATGAAATTTTCATCGCGGACTGGGCGTTTGCCAGCGGGCAGTCTATTGCGCAGCTGAATCTGGAAAGACCGGCCGAACCACCGGCTGCTGTCGGCGACAGCGAAGTCCAAATCGCCGCCAGCGGCCCCGACGTGGCGGGTGAACCACTGTACGAAGGCATTCTTTCGCTCGTGCAACAGGCGGAAAAAAGCATCTGGATTTCCACGCCCTACTTCATTCCAGACGAAGTGCTGTTTCGCTCACTGCTCGTGCAGGCACGGGCCGGCACCGATGTCCGCTTGGTGGTTCCCGCCCGCTCCAACCACCGGATCACCGACCTCGCCCGCCGATATTACTTGCGCGAATTGCACGCTGCTGGCGCCAAGGTGCTGCTCTATGGCCCTGGCATGAGCCACGCCAAAATGCTGCTGGTCGACGAACGCGTCGGGATGATGGGCTCAGCCAATATGGATTTACGGAGCCTCTTCGTTAATTTTGAAGTCGGCATGGTCACCTACTCGCAGCGTGAAGCCAAAGTGATGTCGCGTTGGTTGAGCGAAGTTTTCGATCAAGCAAAGCCGATGCAGGCGCCCCAAAAGAAACGCCGGATTATTCCGACCATCGGCGAAGAAATCGCCCGGTTGCTCGCGCCATTGCTCTAGCCAGTCAGGGCGCGAACCCGGGACCGTTTTCTCACGCCGCTTCGGGAACCAGTTCCAACAGCTTGAGCGCCTGCTGCACTTCCCGTCGGATTTCGGCCAGTGCCGCCTTGGCTTCCTCATATTGAGCCATCGCCCGCTCGGTGTATTCGGTCTTAAGGGCATCAGCCTTGTCGGCATACTGGGCCTTGAGGGCCGCCCAGCGTTCGCCGAGTTGATGAAGTTTGGCGTCCGAGGTCTGCAGGAGTTCACGCAAGCGCTCGTTGAGTACGGTCTTTTTGCAAGCGAGCCGTGCATTCAAGCGGCGGCGGGTATCAGCCAGCTGCGAGAGCAACACTTTCTCCTCGGGTACGCGGCGCAAGCCATTGACGAGGTGAAGTTTTTCCAAAGTCCATATGCTCCATTTCGTGGGATCCCACTGCCACCACTTAACGCCGTTGCGATAATCGTGCTGAAATTCGTGGTGATAATTGTGGTAGCCTTCGCCAAAGGTGAAAATGGCCATGATCCAACTGTCGCGCGCACTGCAGCGATCCGAGTAGGGTTGGCCGCCAATCGTGTGACACAGCGAATTAATGAAAAACGTCATGTGCTGCACGGCCGTGACACGGGCCACGCCGGCAAGTAAAAACCCGCCCAGCGCACCCATCCAACCGGAGTGCAGGTAGCCCAGGAGCGCGGGCAAAAGCAGTCCGAAGCCCACCGCGATCGTCACGTAAAACCGATCCTGCAACATCACGAGGCGGTCTTTGCGCAAATCTTGAATGTTATCGAGCGGAATCTCGGCATCGAGTTTGAAGAGAATCCAGCCCATGTGGGCATACCAGAAGCCTTGGGAAATATCATACGGGTCATCCGCGTGGTCCACATGCTTGTGGTGCCGGCGGTGGTCAGAGACCCAGTGCATGGCACTGTTTTCAAACGCCGCAGCTCCAAAAACCAATGTGACCAGACGAACGGGCCACTTAGCTTGAAACGCGACATGAGAGAAAAGGCGGTGATAACCAAGCGTGATGCTTAGCCCGGTTCCAATGAAAAAGAAAAGGAACAGCGCAACCTGAAATCCATCCATACCACAATACCAGAGGTACACCGGCACGGCCGTGAGGGTCACGACGAAGGTGCCAATGAGAAAAGCGCTGTTGGTCCAGTTGATTCGGGAGGCGGGGAGACGAAACGGCATAGGAGATATTGTGTAGTTCTAATCGGCGGCGGCGAGAGGATTTTTAGCCTTTTATAAAGATGCACGCAGTTTCCGTCGGGACCAGCCATGGTCGGCTGCTTTCGCCCCGAAAAAACCGAGCGCCCAATCAAACAGCCCGTTGTTTAATAAATAATTTAACCGCTAATTCATCGGCGGGCAGACGATGCTTTACCACGGGACGGGACTTCAACATTTCCAGCAGCGGATGCAACGGCGAATGTCCGATGGCAGCATGGATCGCATCGGGAAATTTCGCCGGATGCGCCGTCGCCAGCACCACGCTGACCCGATCGGGATTCAGCTCCTTGAACGCGCAGGCGGTATGAGGATCGACCACGTAATTATAATGCTGGTGCACACGGTGGATGATGGCCGTGATTTCCGCGTCCGTCGCGCAGCTGGAACTGAAGGTGGATTTGTCGAAATTTTCGAAGCGATAGGTGCCAGTGGTTTTCAGTTGGGCCATGACTTCACGCACCTTTTCCGCGTCACAGTTCAATTCATAGTACAGGAATCGTTCAAAATTAGATGCCACTTGGATATCCATCGACGGGGCGAGGCTCGGCTGCACTGCTCCCATCCGGTACTCGCCGGTTGTGAGGAGCCGGTGCAAAATGTCATTCCGGTTCGTCGCGACCTTGAACCCGAGAATCGGGACCCCCATTTCGCCCAACAACCAGCCGGCAAAAATATTCCCGAAGTTACCGGTCGGCACAACAAACTCGACCTGGCTTCGCTTCGCCTCGGGCAATTGAAGCCAAGCATAAAGATAATAAACGCACTGGGCCAAAACTCGCGCCAGATTGATCGAGTTCACCGCTGAAAGATGGTGCTGCCGGCTGAATTCATGATCGCCAAAAATATTTTTGATGATCCGTTGCGCGTCGTCGAAGCTCCCGTCAATCGCGATGGCATGGACATTGCCCGCGCCCGTGCAGGTCATCTGCCTTTCCTGCAACGGCGAGACCCGGCCCTCTGGATAAAGAATAAAAACCGCCGTACTCGGTTTGCCGAGCAGTCCGTGAATGGCGGCGGCTCCCGTGTCCCCGGAAGTCGCACCCAGAACATTGATGCTCTGGCCGCTCCGCTTGCACTGGGCCTCATAAAGATTGCCCAGGAGTTGGAGCGCAAAATCCTTAAACGCGAGGGTCGGGCCGTGAAAAAGCTCCAACACATAGGTGTGGTCGTCTAGTTTCTGCAGCGGCGCGATGGAGGGGTGCGTGAAGTGGGCGTAAGAACGCTGAACCAGCGGCCCCATGACCTCTTCGGGAATATCAGTGGCGAATATTCCCATGAACTCCGTGCAGAGCTGCGCGTAGCTCAGATTCTGCCACGACTTGAGTCGCGGCGTGATGTCGGGCAACCGCTCGGGCAGAAACAAGCCGCCGTCCGGCGCCAGTCCAACGGCCACCGCTTGCGAAAATGTATGCGGCTCCGTCTGGCCTCGGGTGGAAATGAATTTCATGCCTCGTGGGGGATCAGTCTGAGCGAAGTGAAAAATCCGGCGTGACGCCAACCCAAATCATGGCGCCTTCGCGGCGCCGACTTGTCCGGATGACGTGCCCGGTCTGATCGTTGGAGTTATTTCCCGAGCCCGAACACATCGTGCGCGGCCCGCTGAGCTTCGTCCGCCCGGGCGCGATCGACCGCCACAGTGATTTTGATTTCGGAGGTGCCGATGAGCTGGATGTTGATGCCGGCATCGCCGAGGGCGGTGAACAGCGCCGCCGCCACGCCAGCGTGCGTGCGCATGCCGACACCCACCACCGAAAGCTTTGCGATGTTGTCGAATGCCTTGACCTCGCCGCCGCCCAGTTTTTTCAGCACGCCGGGCAACACTTTGACGGCATTCGCTGCATCGTCGCGCTGCACCGTGAAAGTCAGGTCGACGCCGCCGGTGTGGGCGACGTTCTGCACGATCATGTCCACGTTGATGCTCGCGTCGGCCAGTGCCTTGAAAATCGTGGCGGCCGAGGCGGGTCGGTCAGGCAGATTGCTGATGACGACCTTGGCCTGATCTTTGTCGAGAGCTACGCCGCGAACGACGACTTTCTCCATGTAGGCGACTTCTTCTTTCACGATGGTTCCTGGGTTATGGTTGAAACTGCTGCGCACTTCGAAAACGACGCCGTATTTTTTGGCAAATTCCACTGAACGAGACTGCATGACCTTCGAGCCGAGGCTCGCCAGCTCCAGCATCTCGTCGTAGCTGATCTCCTCGATTTTTTTGGCGTTTTTAACCACGCGGGGATCCGCGGTGTAGACGCCGTCAACGTCGGTGTAGATTTCGCATTTATCCGCCTTGCACGCCGCCGCGAGCGCGATGGCGGTAAGATCGGAACCGCCCCGGCCCAAGGTCGTGATCTGCCCCTCTTCATTGATCCCTTGAAAGCCTGCGACAATCACGACTTTGCCCGCTTTTAAATCGGCCAGAATTGGCTTGGGATTAATCTGCTTTATCTTGGCCTTGGTGAAAACCCGATCAGTAAAAATACCCGCCTGCGCGCCCGTATAGGAAACGGCCGGAATACCGATCGCGTGCAGGGCCATGGCGGTCAAAGCGATGGTTTCCTGTTCGCCGATGGCCAGCAGCATGTCCATTTCGCGTGTGTCCGGGCGATCATTGATGGCCTTGGCGCGCGCGATCAATTCGTTGGTCACACCGGACCGGGCGGACACGACAACCACCAAACTGTGACCTTCTTCGCGCGTCTTTTGGATGCGCTTGGCCACATTCTTGATGCGATCGACGTCACCCACCGAAGTGCCGCCATATTTTTGGACGATAAGAGCCATGATTCGAGCCCGGTTTAATGGCGTGGCGGGACACCGCTTGGCAAGGCGCGAGTGCGCACCTTGTGTCATAATCCAACCGCTGAACAACTTGCGCCAGTCAGGGTTGCGCGGCCCGTTTTTTCACGAACTTGCTTTCAGTTCCGTTCAGGAGTCGCTTGATGTTTTCCCGATGGCGGACGATTACAAAAAGTCCCAAGGCCGTGGCCACTAAATTCAGGGAAAGTGGTTTGTCCATCAGCCAACTCGCCGCAGGTACCGCGACGGCGGCCAAGACGGAGCCTAATGACACGTAACGCGTCAGGAAAAAAGTCAGAACCCAGACTGCCACGCCAATCAGCGAGGCAATCGGGATCAGCACAAACAAACCGCCCGCAGCCGTAGCCACGCCCTTGCCTCCCTTGAACTTGGTGAAAATTGAAAACGAGTGCCCGAGCACTGCGGAAATCACCCCCACCAACCCCATGAAACTGGTATCGGGCGCTTGGAGAAACGGCAGCATCGGCCACGCGGCGGCAATCGCACCCTTCACGGCATCGAGTGCGAAAACGGTGTTACCCGCCTTCGCTCCGAGTACGCGTTTGACATTGGTTGCGCCCGGATTGCCGCTGCCGACCTTAAAAATATCGACGCCATGCGCCCGAGCGACGAGGTAGCCAAAGGGCAGCGACCCGAGCAGATATCCGATAAAAGCCGAACTCAGTATCCAGGCGTTGGGCATCAGAGGTTGACGACCACAGCCTGTTTGATGGCGCGATGGCTGGTCAACTCCTTAAGGGCTGCCTCGGTCGGCTGGCTGTCCAAATTCAGGATGCAGAGCGCAGTGCCACCAGCATTGTTACGGCTGAGTGACATGGCCGCGATGTTGACCTGCTCGCGCCCCAATAAATTACCGACCATGCCGATAATTCCGGGCTCGTCGTGATTCTCGTAGATCAACAGCGCACCGGCGGGGGTCGCCTCCACTCCGCGGCCGTTGAGCGCCACCAGTCGCGGACTGTTGGCCTTGCCCAGCAAGGTTCCCGCCGCAGACCGTGTGACCCCGTCCGCCTGCACGGCCTCGACCAGTACGAGATCGGTGTAATCGGCATCGCTGTTCGACTTGATCGTTTCCACTTCCATGCCCAGCCGCTGCATGATCGTGGGCGCGTTGATGAAATTAAGACTCTCGCCGCTGATGCGTCGCAAGAAGCCGCGCTGGATCGAACGTGTCACCGGGTTGGCGTCGAGTTCCACAATCTTCCCCCAGTAAGTGAT
>JANYDX010000290.1 GCA_025363395.1 Verrucomicrobiota bacterium | reverse complement strand
GTGGGGATCACGAGCGCGGCGGCCGCGAGGATGAGCGCGGTGCAGGAGGCGCGGGCGGCGGTTTTGTTGAAACGCTGCTGTTTGAATTTCACGCCGCCGGCGAAGATAGACACGCCGAGGACGAGGAGAAGATTGCCGATGATGGAGCCGGTGATGGACGCTTTGACCACATCAAGGAGGCCGGCTTTCAGCGCCATCAGCGCGATGATCAATTCCGCGGCGTTGCCGAACGACGCATTCAACAATCCGCCGATGCCCGCGCCGAGACGATGCGAGAGTTGTTCGGTCGCCTCGCCCATCAGCCCCGCCAATGGAATGATCGCGAGAGCGGACAACACGAACAACGCGGTCTCGTTCCGCCACGCCGGGACGTAGCGGACGGCGACGGCAACCGGGAGAAAGACCAGCAGCCAGTTAAGTGAGAGCCAGGGACGTGAAGCGGCTTTGACGGTCATGAGCGGTCAGTGGATCAAGTGTAGTGATGAAGGTCCAGCCCTCCGCACCGAAGGGCACGCACTGAATGGGCGGCTCGATGAAGTCAGCCGCAAGTTTTTTCATTTCATCCACCGCTTGCAGGTTGAGGCGGCATGAGTTTGTTGGACGATTCATGATCACAAGGGTTCCGGTCGCCCCGGCAAATGACGCTGGATTGTTTGCGGGCTTGCATCCGCAGCTGGCGGCGTGGTTTCGCGGACGCTTCGGCTCCTTTTCCCCCGCGCAGCGCAACACCCTGCCCGAGATCCTGCACGGGCGATCAACTTTGCTTTCGTCGCCGACCGGCAGCGGCAAGACCCTCGCGGCCTTTCTCGGCGTTTTTGACTATCTCGCGAAGGCGCGGGATCGCGGCGAGCTACCGCAGGGCATCGTAGGGGTATACGTATCTCCGCTGCGGGCGCTCGCCTACGACGTGCAGAAGAACCTGAACGCGCCGCTGGCCGAGCTGGGCTGGGATTTTATCCGGGTGGGTTTGCGCAGCGGTGACACCAGTGCGAAGGAGCGGGCGGCGCAGAAGCGGAGACCGCCGCATATTCTCGTGACGACGCCGGAAAGCCTCACCTTGCTGCTCAGTCAATTGTCGTGGGTGCCGGCATTCAAGGCCGCGCGATTTTTGATCCTGGATGAATTGCACGCCCTCGCCGAAAACAAACGGGGCGCCCTGCTGATGGTGGCAGCCGAGCGGCTGGAGGATATCATCGCTGGCCCGCGGGACCAAGAAATGCGGCCGTCGCTCGTCCGCATCGGACTTTCGGCGACGGTGTCTCCGCTGGAAACCGTGGCCGAATTTCTGGTCGGACCGGGCCGTCAGTGCGGCATTGTGGAAGTGGTCCAGCGCAAGATGGCGCACATCGAAGTCTTTTCGCCATTGCGCAAGAATCCCTATCCACCGGCTGGCTACACCGGCACGAGGGTGTTGCGCGAACTGGGCGATGTATTGCGGACGAAACGCACGACGCTGATATTCACAAACACGCGCAGCGGGGCCGAAACGATTGGCGTTCGATTGAAGGAACTTCTACCGGACCTGGCGGCGCAGATCGAAGTTCACCATGCGTCGCTTGATCGAACGGTGCGGCTCGACGTTGAGGACCGGCTGAAGCGCGGCGAATTGCGCGCGGTGGTCTGCTCAACTTCGTTGGAGATGGCATCGACATCGGTTCCATCGATCTGGTGGTGATGGTTTCGGCGCCGAAAGGAGTGAGCCGCGCCCTCCAGCGAATCGGCCGATCAGGACACTCGATGGGCGAGACCAGCCGCGGACTGCTGGTGGCGAGCAATATTAACGATTTGGTGGAATGTGCGGTGACGGCTCGCATGATGGAACGGCGGGAACTCGAACCCGTGAAAATCCACGATGATCCGCTCGACGTGCTGGCGCAGCACCTGGTTGGCCTGGCGATTTTTGAATCGGTCACGCCCGACGAGGCTTATGCCCTGGTGCGCCGCAGTTATCCTTTCCGAAACTTGGACCGCAAAATGTTCGACCGCGTCGTGCGTTACCTTGAAGGCGGCGGTAACTCGCTGGAGAAAGTCTATCGCGAGGTATTCGGGAAAGTGGTGATCGTCGACGGCGTGCTCAAGATTCCAAAACCAAAAGTAGCGCGCGAATTTTATCAGAATGTGGGAACGATCTCCACCGACCAGATGATCCAGGTGAAATTGAAACGGCGGAACCTGGGCCAGGTGGAGGAATCGTTCATGAAACGCCTGCGGATCGGGGACGTGTTTGTCCTGAATGGCCGTTGTGTCCGCCTGGTGAAAACCGAGTTGCTGGTGGCCAAGGTGGTGGAAGCGAAGAGTACGCTGCCTACGGTTCCCCGGTGGAACGCGAACAAGATGCCCCTCGCGAGCGGACTGGCTGCGGAGGTTACCCGATTGCGGACCGAAGTGGCCCGGCTCCTCGACCAGGTGAAATCCACGGGAGCGGGCGGCCACGACGCGGAGGACTGGCTTGCAAAAAACTACGGCCTTTCGAAAGACAACACAGCGGCCGTCATGCGACATTTTTGGCTGCAGGCGGAAGTCTCCGCCATCCCCACGGCCAATTCCTTTCTCATTGAACGCTGTCCGGACGGGGCCTTGCGGCATTATTTTTTCCATTCACTCATCGGACGATCGGCCAATGACGCGTTATCGCGGATCATTGCCCAGCGGCTGCAGCAGGTGAAAGGCGGCAACGCACTCGTGACGATCGACGACTATGGTTTCATGTTCAGCCTGCGCGATTTTCAAGACATGGAATTGGCCGAATGGCAGCAGCTCTTCCGCCGGGAAGGCGCGGAAGACGCCCTGCGGCTGGCGCTGGAGGAGGCGTCGCTCGTGAAGTGGCAGTTTCGGGTGGCGGCCCAAACCGGCTTGATGGTCCCGCGGCGGGTTCACGGCAAGGAGCGCGGTTCGCGGTCGCTGCAATGGAGCTCCGAGATTATTTTCAACGTGCTCCGGCAATATGAGCCGGATCATCCCTTGCTGATTGAAGCGTACAAGGAAGCGACGTTGCGTTTCCTTGATCTTCCGCGCGCCGTCGAATTTCTCCACCTCGTGGCGGATTTGCCGTGGGATTTGAAAACGACGGACCGGGTGAGTCCATTTTCCTTCGGCATGTACGTGACAAAGATCAAGGAGACGATGTCGCTGGAGGATCCCGAAGCGACCATCGAGCGACTTTATCATGAAATGTACGGGTCGCAGGCGGAGCTGGGCGCCACGATTGAACGCCAGGCCATCGCGGTCCGGATGGCAAAGGCCACGGTATGATAAAAGGAACGCAAATCCAACGCGGCCTGTGGCTCGATTCGCGGCGCGCTGTTTTTTTCGAGGCACTCGGAATTCTCGCGGTGGCGGATTTGCACTGGGGCTATGCCGCCAGCCATCAGTCCGCCGGCAATCTGCTGCCCTCCTGGGGCGACGATGAAATCGCCCGCAACCTCGCCGGTCTGATGGAAGATTATCAGCCCGGTGAGATGATCTGGCTGGGGGATTCCTTGCACGCGCTGGCCGGGCGGAAGCCGGCCGAGGACTTTCTGCGCGCGTGCAATGTACCGGTGGTGCTTTTGCCGGGAAATCATGATCGGAAATGGAGGGTGGCAAAAGAAAAGTCGGCCACGCGGGGCGGCTATTTTTTCCATCATGGGGATGTCCCGCAAGACGTGCCGCCCCAGTCGGTGGAGGTTATCGGTCATTTTCATCCCGCCTTCAGCTGGTATGATGGTGCGGGTGGCCGGGTTAAACTCCCCGGCTTGGTCCAGGGACCGAGGAAAATCATCCTGCCCGCCTTTTCCCCGTGGGCGGCAGGTACGCCCTGGAATTCCTCGCTCGCAGAGGACGATCAGCTCTGGGTAATCGCGCCGCGCCGAATTTTTCCCGTCACGCCAGAGTTACTGCGCAAGGGGCGAGCGTAAGCTGGGCAACGGTGCGGCGCTGCTTCATTTCGCCAGCGTAATGACACATTCCAAGTGGCGCGTCTGGGGAAAAAGATCGAATGGCTGCACGGCGGTGAGCCGGTAGCCGGCGGCGAGAAACCCCTTCAGGTCGCGCATCTGTGTGGCCGGATCGCAAGAGACATAGACGACCGCACGCGGGCCGAAGGCGAACAACTGGCCGAGAAAAAGTTCATCACAACCCTTGCGCGGGGGATCGATAATGACCGCCGTGTCCGCGGAGGGGAAAGTCAGTCCGGCAAAAATCTGGGCGGCATCAGCGGCGAGAAAAGTCGCGTTGGTGATGCCATTCGCCGCGGCGTTGGCTGTGGCAAACTTGACCGAGGAGGCACTCAGTTCGACTCCCACCACTTTTTCAAAGGCTGGGGCGCACGAGAGGGCGAAGAGTCCGCTGCCGCAGTAGGAGTCGACAAGAAACCTTGCGCCGCTGCCAGCCGCCTGTTCGCGGACATAGTCGGTGAACGCAGGCAGGATGAACGGATTGTTCTGGAAGAAATCGCGGGCGAGGAATTTTAGTTGGAGCAGAGACGGTCCTGCGGTGGAAGTGTTCGCCGCCAGGTTTGATCGCACTCCAGTTTGGGCGATCTCCTCGGTGATAATGGCGTCATAGTCGGTCGTGACACATTCCTTGGCGTGTCTCAGCAGCAAGGTCGCATCCCGTTTATATTCACCGGCAGCAAGGCGACGCTGCGTTTTGGCGCGCACCTCAGGGAGATGAGCGTTGATCTCCGCGGTTGCGATCGGACATTGCGGTACGTCGACCAGGTCGAAACGTGAGCCTTGCTTGAGAAACCCGATCGGGTTGGTTGCAGCCGGGGCTGGTGACCCTGGTTCCGGCCGCACCAAACCGGCGTCACCGGCCCCGGCTGCACGTTGAAGTCGCGGCGCAGAAAAATGGGGCGTGATCTTGGAACGATAGCCAAATTCCTTTGGCGATGCGATGACCGGAGCCACGGCAAACTCAACGCCGGCCATGTACTTTAAAAGTTCCTCCACCTGCTGGCGCTTCCACTTCAGCTGTTCCGGGTAGGTGAGATGCTGGTATTGGCAACCGCCGCATCGGCCAAAGAGCGGGCATTTCGGATCGATGCGGTGCGGCGAGGCCGTCAGGACTTCCAGCAAGTCGGCTTCCGAGAAATTTTTGTGGTTCCGGTAGATGCGGACCTTCACGCGTTCGCCCGGCAGCGTGAACGGCACCATGACAACCCACTTGGAGGAGTTTTCGGTTTTCCCTTCCGGATTTTCGATTCCCGGCAGCGTTACCCGGCCCAAGCCCACGCCCAGGTTCGTGAGCGTGGCCACCTCGAGATCCAGTTCGTGATGATAAGGGAATGGTTGGTCGTTGAATTTCTTTTTGCCCACGGAATACACAGAACACACAGAAGGGGCCGGTAAAAGGAAATTGCTGCGACCGGTTTCCGTGTATTCCGTGGGTGCTGTGGTTCCCCCTCCCGAAAAGATCACCAGTCTGCAAAATCCGCGCGTCAAACAGCTGGTCAAGCTGCGCGACCGCCGCGATCGCGACGAGGCGGGGTTGTTTTTAATCGAGGGTTATCGCGAAGTGCGCCGTGCGCTGGAAAAAAACATCCGGCTTAATGAGCTTTATTTCAGCCCGGAGTGGTTTCTGGGTGAAAATGAGCCGGCCTTGATCGAACAGGCCCGGCAGGCGGGCGCCCAAGTGTTAGAGTTATCAAAGGATGCCTTTGCCAAGTGCGCCTATCGTGATCGCCCTGACGGCTTGCTGGCGGTGGCTCCCCAGTGGAAACATGCCCTTGCTGATCTCCAGTTGAGCGCGGAACCTTTTCTGCTGGTCGTTGAGTCCATCGAGAAACCGGGCAATCTTGGCACAATCCTGCGCAGTGCCGACGCGGCGGGGGTTGATGGCGTCATCGTCTGCGATGCAGTGACGGACGTTTTCAATCCGAATGTTGTTCGCTCATCTACGGGTGTCCTGTTTTCCGTTCCCATCGTGGTGGCGGACAGCACCGCGGTGCATGCGTGGTTGAACGAGAACGGCGTCCGGGTCGTCGCGACCACGCCGGACAC
>JANYDX010000204.1 GCA_025363395.1 Verrucomicrobiota bacterium | reverse complement strand
CGAGGTGCTGCAACAGATCGGTGATATCCTGCTGGATGCGTGCCATCTGATCCGCGGTGTCGGCCTGTACCACGATGGAGTTGAGGTTGGGCCGCCGCGCGATCCGCTTGAGATGACTGGTGTAGGGAATGATCAGCGTGTCGTCCTGATCCTGCCCGAAAAAATTAAAGCCCTTGGGTGCCAGCACTCCGACTACTTTGAAGGGAATGTTCCGAATGCGCAGGGTCTGGCCGACGGGATCGCTGTCCTGGAACAACTGGTCGGCCACAGTCTTGCCGATGACGCACACCTTCGCCGCGCTGCGCACGTCTGCGTCCGTGAACATCGATCCAGCCACCACGGACCAGATGCGAATGTCGAGATAACTCACATCCTCGCCATTTACCTGGGTGTTCCAATTGAGGCCATTGGCGAGCACCTGCGACCGGTCGCGCATTTCAGGACTGATTGCGGCGACTCCCGCGATTTCGTTTTTGATGGCCAATGCATCCTCGACCGTGAGCGTGCTGGCCGTGCCGAAGCCGCCGCGCACGCCACCGGCGGTGAAATTGCCCGGGACTACGCTGATGATATTCTGCCCCAGGCTGGCGATGGAGGATTCGACCTGTGACTTGGCGCCATTGCCGATGCTCACCATCGCAATGACCACGGCCACACCAATGATGATGCCCAGCGCGGTGAGAACCGAACGCATGGCGCTTCGCCGCAAGGCGCGGAGCGCAATCTTGATGGTGTTGAGGAAACGCATGACGGATCAGTCGGTGAGCTTGGCCTCGGATTCAGCCGAAAGGATTTTTTTCATCTCGTCGGTGGCTTTCAACCGATTGGCTACCTGGCTGTCGCTGACCAGCCGTCCGTCGCGCATGATGAGGTTGCGCTTGCAGTAGTGCGCGATGTCCAGCTCGTGGGTGACCATGACAATCGTGATGCCCTGCTCATTGAGTTTTTGAAAAACGCCCATGATTTCGACGGCGGTCTTGGAGTCCAGATTGCCGGTGGGCTCGTCCGCCAGCAGGATTTGCGGCTCGTTGATGAGCGCGCGGGCAATCGCGACACGCTGCTGCTGGCCGCCGGACAGCTGGCTCGGAAAATGGTCGGCGCGCTGAGACAGGCCCACGATGTCGAGGCTGCGCATGGCGCGGTCGCGCAGTTCGCGCGACGAATAGCGCCGCCGGCCGTACAGCATGGGCAGTTCGACATTTTCGCGCGCGGTGGTACGGGCGAGCAGATTGAAACCTTGAAAGACGAAGCCGAGCTTCTGATTGCGCAGATCGGCGAGTTGATTGCGATCGAGGCCAGAGACATCGATTTCGTCCAGCAAGTATCGTCCCTTCGTCGGCCGATCGAGGCAGCCCAACAAATTCATCAACGTGGATTTGCCCGAGCCGCTGGCGCCCATGACGGCCACGAACTCGCCTTTGGGAATCTGCAAGGTCACGCCCCGCACGGCGTGCACCGGCACTTCGCCGGAGTCGTAGATCTTGTGGATCTCCTGCAGTTGAACAACAGCGGCCATGGACGGCTCAGAACCGGCGCTGGCCCTGGCCGCTAAAGGGATTGGCGGGCGCGGCGGCGGGTTTGGCGCCGGGTACACTTACGCTGGTGATGAGCACGTCGCCCTCAGCGATGCCGTCGAGGATTTCAGAGACAATGTTGTCGGTGATGCCCACTTTGACCGAGACACTCTCGGGCGGGGCGAGTTTGTTGCCACCGGGCAGACGGTAAACGGTGCGCGTGGTGACGGTTGATTGGGTGCTGGCCGCGTCAGCGGAAACCAGGCCGCGTTCAACCATCAGCTTGCGCATTTGGTCGCGCTGTTCTTGCGAAGGCGGACCACTTCCCGGGGTGAAGCCGATTTCCGCCATGATCTCGCGCATTTTCTGCCGCTGCTCGGGCGTGGCGTCGGCGCCGAGCATGCCGCCACGGCGTCCGCCACCCTGGCCGCCGGCACCTGCTCCCTCGCGTGGCCGGGGTTCGCTGGCAGGCGCGGGACTGGCTGCCGCTGGAGCAGCGGATTTAG
>JANYDX010000150.1 GCA_025363395.1 Verrucomicrobiota bacterium | reverse complement strand
TCCGTTGCTCGCGATCTGGCGAATGGTGGCATTGCCCACGTCGGCGACCTAAAGATTGCCACCGGTATAGACGGCCACGCCGCCGGGCCGGTTGAAGAGAGCGGAAGGGCCGGTCAGATCTGTTGCGCACTTCTCCGGCCGAAGTGATTTTGCGGATGGTGGAATTGCCGGTGTCGGCGACATACACGTTGCCTACCGAGTCGACGGCGACTGCACCGGGCTGATTAAACCGGGCTGCCGCGCCAGTACCATCGTTGCTGTCCGCCGATCCCGCTACGCCGACCAATGTGGCTGGCCCCAGATGGGCAGATCGCGAAGTTTAGCTCTGCAGTGATCGCCGCCACCACACAGTGGCATTGCTGCGGCGTATTTTTCAGGGCTGCGTTCGGCGACAGCCCGTGTGCCGTAGCCAACCATGCGGCCGGTCACATACACCCGATCGACATCGATCCGGTACTCCGCCATCCGGTCTTGGATAAATGCGTCCAACGCCACCGGATCCCAAAACATAAATGGGGCCTGCGGGGAAACAACGACACAGGGAAAATCACGCCCTTGTTCGATCAGCTTGGTTGGTCCAGCCGCGTTCACCAAATCAATGTCCGAACCACTCTGATTGGAAGCGTGAAGAAAAATCATCAACGGCCCGCGCGCGGTTGCGTTGTTCGGATCATAGCCGGGCGGCAGGTAGAGTAGATACTTGAATGCGTAACTGCCGGGCACGGTAGCCGTGACGACCGCCTGCCGCACGCGCGTACACAAAAAAGCAACGATGGCGTCGGGCATGAGCAAATGGGGTTGATGATTCTTCAGCGAAACACCGGCTACGATCCGAGCCCTTCAGGAAGGGAGGGAGGCAAAGCGGGGCGGATTCGCGGGTTGGACTGACGGCCTTCAGACAATCTACTGCAACTATTCGGTCGCGCAGACGTCTGAAGGTTTGCCGCCTTAGCTGATGCGGATCACTTTCTATCCGGTGCGGATGGCGCCATTTCAATGCGAGAAAAAACTCCCACAATCGTTGCCCTCGCCGGCGGTCTGCTCATTGCGACCTCGTTTCTCGTCTGGCTGTTGTTGAAGACCCGGCCCGGCGACCTTTTGCGGGAGGCGAATCAGGATGGTTTGATCACTCAATCGCCAAAAACACCGGCGGCGGGAGAGTTGACGCCACCGGTTGAAGCAGCGGCCGGTGCTCTGCAGCGCAGTCTCACCAACAACCGGATGCAAGCACTCCTTCAGCGCCGGCTGGAACAAAAGGACGCACGCGCGCACGAAGCGGTACTCACTTTTACCAGCGAGGAAGCCTATCGAAAATTTCTCGCGCGGGCGGTCCAGGCTGGACTCAGTGTGCGTGGACAGATCGACGCGTTGCGAACGGTGCGGGTGAGTTACGATTCACTCGATCCACTCTTCAATGATCTGACGGGCAATCCGGCGGATTACCAGGGCGTGGATGCAAACTTTCTGGTGCATGTCCCGGAAACACCCGCCACCGAGGATCGTCCGAAGGTCAGTCAGGTGGCGCTGGGGAACAACTCACTCGCGTTTCTTGGCGTCACCGGTGACCACAGCCAGTGGGGTCGAGGCGTGACGATCGCTGTGCTCGATACGGGCGTGTCGTCCGACGTCACGCTTGGCGGGGGACGCGTGCAATCCCTTGATGTCGGATTTGGGGTCATGCCGGGTAGCGGTCCGGAAGACGGACACGGCACCGCGGTCGCGGGCTTGGCCGCCGGAGCGTCACCTGACGCACCGGGCGTCGCAGCCGCCGCGAATATACTGAGTATTCGCGTCACTGGGATTGATGGCACGAGTGACAGCTTTACGCTGGCGCAGGGAATTTTAGCTGCAGTCGATGCCGGCGCCCGAATCATCAACGTCAGCATGGGCTCATATTCAGCCACGGCGGTGCTGTCGGGAGCCATTGATTACGCGAGTGCGCGAGGCGCGGTGATGGTGGCGTCAGCGGGCAACGACGGCGCCGCGCAGCTCACCTGGCCGGCGGCGGATCCGCGGGTGGTTTCGGTCGGCGCGGTCGATGCGCTGGAG
>JANYDX010000130.1 GCA_025363395.1 Verrucomicrobiota bacterium | reverse complement strand
GTAAAGCGGCCGGGTCGGGCGGACGGATAGGAGGGCTTGCCCTTAAGCGTGACGGGGCCGGTGAAGGCGACGCGCGCCTCCTCCTATTACAGATGAATCTCCGCCGGCATCACGGCGCCCGCGCCCACCGGTGCCGTCAGCGGGGTTGCCTTCAGGGGATAATGAAACGTTTTCCCCTCGAAATTTTTAAACACCACTTCGTCGTCGGTGATTTTTTCGACATAGTCGGGATTGACCGGCACCTTGCCGCCACCGCCGGGAGCATCGATAACGTACTGGGGGACGGCATAGCCGGTGGTGTGACCGCGGAGGGCTTTGATGATCTCGATGCCCTTGCGCACATCGACTTTGAAGTGTGCACCACCGGTGATGAGATCCATTTGATAAATATAGTACGGACGCACGCGCATGCGCAGGAGGCGGTGCACGAGTGCCGTCATGACCTCGGCATCGTCGTTCACGCCCTTGAGCAGCACGGTCTGATTGCCGAGCGGAACGCCGGCGAACGAGAGGCGCTCGCATGCGTCCTTCAATTCCTGGGTGGCTTCCTTCGGATGGTTGACGTGGATGCTCATCCAGATCGGCCCGTGCTTTTTCAAAACCTCGCAGAGCTCGGGCGTGATCCGCTGGGGCAGGAAAACGGGAATGCGCGAGCCGACGCGGATGAACTCCACATGCTTGATGGCCCGCAGGCGGCCGAGGAGATGCTCGATTTTCTTGTCGGACAACAATAGCGGGTCACCGCCAGAAAGCAGCACGTCACGAATTTCGGGGTGGGCTTCGATGTAGCGGAGGGCCTGCTCGTATTCGGGATGAAAATTGTAGTCCTGCGCATTGCTGACGAGCCGGCTGCGGGTGCAATAGCGGCAATAGGCAGCGCAACGATCCGTCACCAAAAACAGCACGCGGTCCGGATAGCGGTGGACGAGGCCGGGGACGGGGGAATGGCCGTCCTCCCCCAGCGAATCGAGCATTTCTCCCGAGGAGATCACCATTTCGTCGCTGCGGGGAATAACCTGCTTGCGAATAGGGCAGGCAGGATCCTCGCGATCGATCAGATTGAAAAAATAGGGCGTGATCGCGAGGGCCAGTTTCTCCTTGGCGAAAAGACAGCCGGCTCTCTCTTCCGGCGTGAGCGTCAGGTAACGCTCAAGCTGCTCGATGGTGGTGATCCGATTTTTCAGCTGCCACGTCCAGTTGTGCCAGTCGGACGCCGGAATGTGTTGCCAGAGCCCCTGGCCTTGAAACCAAACGGAGCGATCTTCAGTGTAGGGCATGTCGGAGAGAAAGAGGTAGTCGGTTTGCCCGGAGTGTCAAACGGGGGAATCAAGCTGAAAAAACACGCCATTTAACACCTGTTTTTCGGGAAAATACCGGCTAGGGTGGACGCCGCAGTAGGACTAAGGTGTTTGTGATTTGTGACGAATAACCTATGACTCCCTGCGCTTCATAGGTCACCGCGCTATTTAACCCGCCATTTACCGCCGCATGTCCCAGCCTCCCCACGCCCCCGGAGCCACAGTCATCCCGGAGCGCTCGCGATCTGGTTTTGCGGTGTGCGCGGCCGGCCTGACTGGGGGCGTCCTCGTCCTGACGGCGGCAATTGCGTGGCTGGCCCTTTCCCCGGTTCTGATCACGCCCAGTGCGATGCTCTGGCTGGCGGGTGGCAGCGGAATCATTGCCCTGTTCGCTATTGTCTATGGGTGGCACCACGGAAAGGTGGCCCAGAGCATGCGACGAAACGCCGAACACAATCACGAGGCACTAACCGTCACTTTACCGCAATTGCGCGCGATGTGGGAAAAAGCCCCGTTGAGCATCATGCTCTTCGATCCAAATGATCCGGATGTGCCGGTTAAAATCGTGGATTGCAATCCCATGGCCTGCGAAATTCACGGGTATCAACGCGAGGAATTAATCGGCCGCTGCATCGATTTGATCGAGGAATTGCCGTGGACGCAGAATGCCGCAAACTGGATTGCCGATTTACGCAAATCCCCCCGCCTCGAAGGCGAAGCCAGGCATCGGCGCAAAGACGGCTCCGTCTTCGATCTCGAATATTCAACCAGCCTGGTAGTGGTGGATGGCCGGGAACTGGTCATCGGCATGGATCGCGATGCGACCGCCCGGAAGCAGGCCGAGCACGCACTCCGGGCCAGCGAGGAACGCTGGCATCTCGCCGTGGCCGGCAGCAACGAAGGTGTCTGGGACTGGAATCTGGTGAGCGACGAAATTTGGTTTTCGCCCCGGTGGAAGGCCATGCTGGGTTACTCCACGGAGGAACTCCCCAACCTGCGTGAAGAATGGCTGGCGCGGATTCATCCCGAAGACCGCGCCCAACTCGACGAGGCGCTGAAGGCGCATCTGCGCCAGACGGCCGAAATTTTCCAATGTGAATACCGCATGAGCCACCAGGACGGCTCTTGGGAATGGGTGCTGGTGCGAGGCAAAGCGCTATTCGGGCCCGATGGCCGCGCCCGAAGGATGGTGGGCACCCACACGGACATCACTCAGCAGAAAAAAGCCGAGGCCGAACTCCGGCAGGCAAAGGAGGCGGCGGAATCCGCCGACCGCGCCAAGAGCGAATTCCTGGCGGTAATGAGCCATGAAATCCGCACCCCCATGAACGGCGTGCTCGGATTTACCAATCTGTTGCTCGACACTCCGCTCAGCGTGGAACAGCGGGACTGGCTGCTCACGATTCATTCCAGCGGCGAATCGCTCCTCACCCTCATCAATGATATTCTGGATTTCTCCAAGATCGAGTCGGGGAACATGGAACCTGAACAACAACCCGTGTCAGTGCAGCGCTGCATTGAGGAAGTCCTCGATCTGCTCTGGAGCAAGGCCTGCGAGAAAAAAATCGAATTGATGCACTGGATCGATGGCGACGTCCCGGACTGGATCGTCAGCGATGGCACCCGGTTGCGCCAGATCCTCGTCAATCTCATCGGCAACGCGATCAAGTTTACCCTGCGCGGCGAGGTCGAGATCCGGGTGACGGTGGCACCCGCCGCACCGGATCATCCTGCACGACTCGCCATCACGATCCGCGACACGGGCGAGGGCATTCCATCCGACCGAGTCAACCGCCTGTTTCGTCCCTTCAGTCAGGCGGACTCGTCAACCACCCGTCGCTTCGGCGGCACCGGACTCGGGCTGGCCATCAGCCGCAGTCTCGCCCAGGTTCTCGGCGGCGACATCGAACTGGCTTCCACTTCGGAAAAGGGCTCCTGCTTTCGCTTCACCATTCAAGCCGTTCCCACGGTCGCGCCCGACCATGCGGGCACGGCGGTCAGACCGCGGCCGACCGTGGTGCTGGAAGGCCGGCGCGCGCTCATTGTGGACGACAACGAAGCCAACCGCCGCATCCTCGTCAGCCAGTTGAAACGCTGGGGGCTGGTCTGCCACGCTTTCGAACTTCCCTCCGCCGCGATCCAATATGTACGGGAAAACGGAGAGGTCGATGTAGCTTTGCTCGACATGATGATGCCCGGCATGAACGGCGTGCAACTGGCCGCTGAGTTTCACCGTCAGTTCGAACGGGAAAAATTCCCCCTCATCCTGCTCTCCTCGGTCAGCCGGGAAGAACTGCGCGCTTTCAATCCCAAGGAACACTTCAAGGTGGTACTGACAAAGCCGGTGCGACAATCGGCCCTGCTCGACGCGCTGCACACCGCCATCGACAAACGCAAGCCAGCCACGGCGGTGCCCTTTCCCCTGCTTCAAGGGCCAAGAATGGATGCCACGCTGGCAGAGCAAAACCCGCTGCGCATCCTCGTGGCGGAAGACAACGCCGTGAATCAAAAATTGATCTCCGGCCTGCTGAACCGCCTCGGCTACAAACCCAAACTCGTGGACCAGGGCGCCGCCTGCCTCGAAGCTTTACGGCAGGACGACTACGATCTCGTGCTGATGGACTGCCAGATGCCCGAAATGGACGGCTATGAAGCCACCGCCCGCATCCGGGCCGGCGAAGTGGGCGACCGCAACCGGGCGCTGCATATTATTGCCCTGACGGCAGCTGCCATGGTCGGCGATCGCGATCGCTGCCTCAAAGCGGGGATGAACGAATACCTGACCAAGCCAATCCAAGCGGCCAGTTTGATCCAGCTGCTCGAATCCGCCATCGCCCTCCCCTCCGATCCCGGCCGCTAGCCCGCTCCCTGTCGGCATTTCCGGCCGCCGAAGTTTTGCGTGAGCTGCATCTTTCCCCTTGGCACGCGGGACCGGACACCTTTTCGTCGCCCATTGATGTCCAACACCAAGCCCGCAGTACTCGCCCTTGAAGACGGCAGTGTATTCCACGGCACCGCCTTTGGCGCCGAGGCTACCATCGCCGGTGAGTGTGTATTCAACACCTCGATGACCGGTTACCAGGAGATCATCACGGATCCCTCCTACTTCGGCCAGATCGTCACCATGACGGCGGTCCAGATCGGCAACTACGGCGTCAATGTCGAGGACGAGGAAGCCTCCGCACCGCGCTGCTCCGGGCTCGTGGTGCGCGAAGTTTCGCCCATCGTCAGCAACTGGCGGAGCACGATGTCGCTCACCGATTATCTAAAAAAATACGGCATCCCCGGCATCAGCGAAATCGACACCCGCGCGCTCACCAAAAAATTGCGCATCGATGGTTCGATGAAGTGCTGCCTCAGCACGCAACCGCTCAGTGACGCCGAGGCCGTGACGCGCGCGAAAGCCTGGCGCGACATGGCGGGCAGCGATTACGTCAAGGACACGACTTGCAAGGCTCCCTACATCTGGGGCGCCAATGATGCCTCGCGGCACAACACGCAGTATTTGCCCGTGGGAACAAGCGGCGGCGCCACCCATACACCCGCAAAAAAATTCAAGGTGGCCGCCTTCGATTACGGCGCCAAATACACGATTTTCCGGAAGCTCGTCCGCCATGGCTTCGAGGTAAATGTCTTCCCGGCCACGGCAACCCACGAGGAAGTGCGCGCAGCGGGAGTGGACGCGATTTTTCTTTCCAATGGCCCGGGTGATCCGGCCGCCCTGCCCTATATTCACAAAACGGTCAGCGGACTGCTGCCGGATTATCCGATTTTCGGAATCTGTCTCGGCCACCAGATGCTGACGCATGCGCTCGGTGGAACGACGTTCAAACTGAAATTCGGCCATCGCGGCGGCAATCAGCCCGTGAAAAATATCGAGACGGGCAAAGTCTCCATCACGGCGCAAAACCACGGTTTCGCCACGGACCCCAAGTCCCTTGAAAACCGCGCCGCCATCGTGACGGAAATCAACTTGAACGACCAGACGGTCGAAGGTCTGCGCCATAGGGAACTGCCGGTTTTCTCCGTGCAGTATCACCCCGAGGCAGCTCCCGGTCCGAATGACGCCGATCCGCTGTTCGAGGATTTCTACCGGATGGTTGAAAAGCGGAAAGCGGGGAAAATCTAGCCGGCAGTTTCTTTCCCGCTGGATAAAAGCAGTCCCTCACACCGGTGAAAAAACTGCTTTTCTTCGCGCTTTGTGCCGCCGCCGGGTGGTTTTATTTTCATGCCTCCCCCGCCCACTGGCGCGGCATGCCGGCCCCGAAGGATCCCTTCCAATCCGCCGTCAATCTGCCGGCGCCGTTCGCGCACGACAGCTACACCATCACTCCACTCGCCCGCTACAAGGTGACAGCCGTGGTGCTGGGCCGGGAACGCTACCGGCTTGACGGAGGTGCCGCGCTCTCGCCGGTTGATCTCGCTCTCGGCTGGGGTCCGATGTCAGTCGCCTCCGTGATCAACGGTCTTTCGTTCAGCCAGTCGGGGCGTTGGTACGAATACCATTGGGACGGCGAGCCTCCGCTCGATCCCGCCCTGATGCCCACGCACTCGGCCAACACCCATTGCCTGCCCGCCACCGCCGAGGTGCGACAAAAAGTGCTCGCGGTAAAACGCCACGAACTCGTCACGCTGGAAGGCTACTTGGTCGAAGTCACCGGCCCCGACGGTTACCACTGGCGATCCTCGCTCACCCGCGACGACACGCGCGGCGGCTCCTGCGAAGTCCTGTGGGTCACCAGCGTAATCAGCCAGCGGCTTTGAAGGATTTTTGTTTTTGGCCGCGCCGGGCACTCAGCCCAGCAGCGCTTCAAACTTCTTCGCGTCCTCCGGCGTGTCGACGCCAATGGTGGGGTCAGTAGTCACGTCGATGGCAATGGGGTATCCGTTTTCTAGTGCGCGGAGCTGTTCGAGTTTTTCGATTTGCTCCAGTTGGCCTGGCGGCATCGCCACAAATTTTTCCAGAAAATCCGCTCGGTAGGCGTAAAGTCCAAGGTGTTTGTAACAGGGATTCGCCACTACCCAGACATCGTCAATCGTCAGTCCCAGATCGCGCGAATACGGCATTCGCGACCGGGAAAAATAGAGCGCGCGACCCGTGTTGGTCAGGACGACCTTCACCTGGTTGCTGTTGTAGAAATCAACGATCCGTTTAAACGGAGTGCAAAGCGTCGCCATCGGGCACTCGCCCTGAATCAACCGGCCCAGCGCCTGCAGCTGCCCCGCAGTGACCAGCGGTTCGTCCGCCTGCACATTGAGAACATAACTCGCGCGCACGGTTCGATTCGCCTCGGCAATCCGATCCGTGCCACTGAGATGGCCGGAATCGGTCATAATCGCCCTGAACCCCGCTCCCTCCAGGCACTCAGCCAATAATTCATGATCCACCGCAAACCACAGGGGATATTCGGGTGCCTGGGCGGTAATTCGTTCCGCTACCCACAACACAAGCGGCTTCCCCTTAATTATATGCAATAATTTACGTGGAAACCGGGTGGACTCCAACCGGCAGGGTACAATGATGGCGAAGGCTGGCATACGGGGGTCTTTATGATTGCAAGCTGGGGCCCGACCGGGCTTTTAACCCTTCCCTTTTAACCCGACCTATCAGCCCAACCGCAATGGAAAAGAGCGCCACACCGCCAGCCGGCACCCACGTGAAAGAACTTCTCGTGCAAAACAAGATGGGGATTCATGCCCGTCCGGCTGCCATGATTGTCCGCGTTACGAATAAATTCAAAGCCGAGGTCTTCGTGGAAAAGGACGAGGAGCAGGTCAACGGCAAGAGCATTATGGGACTCATGATGCTGGCCGCGGCCAAAGGCACGAACGTGAAGTTCATCGCCACCGGCGACGACGCCCCCCAAATGCTGGCCGAACTCGAAGCTCTCTTCGCCAAAAAATTCGACGAGGCGTAACCCGCCCGACTGTCCGCCATCACTCCCCTTGACCCGAAAACAGGGCCGGCCTTTGCCGGCCTTTTTTATGGGCGCGTATTCGCGTTATCCTCAGGCCAATCCGAAAAAACTCTTGGCGTTGGCGGTCGTGGCTTCAGCCAACTCTTCGTAACCGACGCCAAACACCTCCGCGCAAAATTCCGCCGTATGCCGAAGGTAGGCCGGTTCATTAGGCTTTCCGCGATGCGGCATCGGGGTGAGGAACGGTGCGTCGGTCTCGATCATCAGCCGCCCCAGCCCCTGCGCGAGCGCTGCCGCGCGCACATTGCCTGCGCTCTTGTAGGTGATGACGCCCGTGAACGAACCAAACCCGCCCCGCTTCATCAACTCGGCCATTTCCAGCGGCCCCTCGGTGAAACAGTGAAACACCACCTTTCGCCACGCGACAGCCGAGGCATCGATCATGGCGATGCATTCCGCAAACGCGCCGCGCGAATGGACCACGACCGGACAATCCAGCCGCTTCGCCAGCGCGAGCTGCGCGATGAACGCCGCCTGCTGCCAGCCAAATATTTTTTCCGCCTCGCCCGCGTCCTTGGGCAAATGGAACCGGTCTAATCCGATCTCACCCAAGGCAACCGGGGTGAGCGTGGACTCCGTCCGCGCCGCGCCGGAGATAGCAGGACTCGTCTTCCAGAAATCTTCCAGCTGCGCGACTCTTCCAGCCCAGTCCTCGCCCACACTGCAGGGATGCAGACCCACGGTGAAGTTGACCAAATCGGGATGCGCCCGCGCCAAGGCGCGATAAGCCGGCCAGTCATCGGTATCAGTTCCGATGGTGATCATGCGTTCAAGACCGGCGTCCCGCGCTCGCAGCAAAGTCGCCGGCAATTCACCGCGCCGGACAAATGATTCAAGATGAGTATGCGTATCGATGAGGCCCACGCGACGATTGAAGGCACCCCAAAATCAGAAGCCAGCGCTTTCGCGCTGGCTTCCTTCACACACCCTAGCTTGGCGGCCAGGAAAGTTACTTGCTCCGGACGCGGATATTGCCGCCGCTCGAGCCCAGTGACAGCACCGGACCGCCTCCGTTGACCTTGGCCGACAGACTGCTCTTGCGCAGCCCGCCTTTCTCAATGGCGATGCTTAGCCCCTCAACATCCACATCACCCCCGCTCGTATGCGCCCGCAGATCGAAAGCCGCGCTGTGATCGATTTTCACGACCACCACACCACCGGACGTTGAAAGCGAACAGTCCTCCTTCAATTCTCCCTCGATCGTGGCCTTGATGTCGCCGCCCGAGGTCGAAGCGGTCAGTCGATTTCGCACCGAATCGATTATGATATTACCGCCGGACGTGGACAGGTCCGCTTCTCCTCCTGCGCGCTCCACCTTGATGTCACCGCCGGACGTGGACAGTCGCACCTTGGCGGTCCCTTCGCGCAGGCTGACGTTGCCACCGGACGTACCTCCATCCACTTCGCCTTCGATCCGGTCTAGTTTGAGATTGCCGCCGCTGGTTCGGACCTTCGCCTGGCCATTGATGCTCTCAACACTGATGTTGCCGCCCGAAGTGTGCAGATCGACGTTGTAACGATGCGGCAACACTACAGTGAAACTCACGCTCACGGGAGTAGAGCCCCAAGACCAGCCACCATGCCGATCATACTTGGCCGTCGCAGTTACGTTTTCGCCATGCTGCTCGATCGTCAGATTCAGATCCTTCAGCAATTCATCGGCGCTCGCTTCAGAATCGGCATTGATCCGCTCGTTGGCCGTCACATGCACCTCATCGTCCTTGCCCGTAAGCACGTCGATGTTACCACCTGAAGTCTGGACTTTTAAAGTCCCTCCCGCCTGCACTGTGAATGTTTTTTCCACAATCCGCGTGATCTTGGCTGAAAGCAGAGCGGGAGCACCGAACAATGTCCCGAGCGTAAGTAACACAATGAATGGTTTCATAGGGTGGTGTCCCAGTAAAACACTCCCCCGGGCGAAAAGTTACTGATTATT
The DNA here is from genome assembly GCA_025363395.1 of Verrucomicrobiota bacterium. GTDB lineage: Bacteria > Verrucomicrobiota > Verrucomicrobiia > Opitutales > Opitutaceae > Lacunisphaera. The sequence goes on along the minus strand of JANYDX010000130.1, from coordinate 1,826 downwards.
CCATTTTTTGCCGCGGCGAAATCTATTGGCTTGGCTACGTCATGAAATCGCTTGCCCCGCCCACCTCAGAGCACCCGGGGATTTCTACTTACTGAGCTGCGCGATGGGCTGCGATTATTCGGACATCAAGCCGTTTGTCTTTGTTGCCCGGCGGTTCAGCTGCAATCCCGACAATGCCGGCACAGGTCAGCAAGGGCGGCTGCGGTGAAGTCACCAGAAGGGTGCACTGCAGAGCGGGGGTTTCGTTCAGCTCGATGAGCAGTGGGAAGCGATAGAGCGCGGACCCCGCCACAGTCCAGCCCTCGGGACCAGCCACCGTGACATCTCCTCCTCCATTCAACGTGGCGTTTATTTTCCCGCCGTGTTTGATGATCGACCAGACCGATGGCTTGTCGGTTATTTCCCATAGGATTTCACGAAGTCCTGGCGTGGCTTGAACGCTCTGAAAGAAGGCGAGCAGCGCGGGAAAGCAACCCAGGTATTCCCTTTCGTCCTCTTCCGACAAAATAATCGGTGCCGGGCTGCCAGCCGATGCCGGGGTCGCCGTCTTGGCCAGAGCCACCGCCGCGTTCAGTTTGAGCATCGCCCGGCAACTACCATCCAGTCCCATGCCCAGCAGATCAGGACCAATAAAAGCGCGACTCTGTTTTTCGTTAGCCGGCGCATTTTGTCCTTCAATAAAGGGTCCCACCGTGCGGATATCGAGCGCCAGTACTGCACCCGACCCGAACTGATATTTGCGGCCACTGGTGGTCGCAGTCATTGTCACCCACGTCGGCGGATTGTCCGACACTTCCTTCACTGTTGGCGTCGCGATGCGAAACTGAATGAGCCATTGTTTGCTGCGGCTCCCTTCTCGAAAGACCACCAAAGCCGTGATCGAGTCGCCCACGCGTCCGGTGGCGGAGGGCTCTGGCACGTCAATTCCGTCGATGGCGATCTGATGCGAGGCCGCGTAGGCGACGACGACGGGCAAAGGCGGAACGATGGCCGGCAAGGAGGGCACCTTTGACGGAGAAGCCTCCTTTGCCGACAGAGCGACTGCACCCAGCAGTGCGAGAATGAGGAAGATTGGTTTCAAAATATTACTGCAGCTACAACACCCGGCTCATCATCAAAGTCGCTGGGATTAATCATGGTTATTTCTTCGCGAAAACCCCGGCCCACTCTGCCTCATCAAAGCCGACCAGCGCCATCCCATCGCCAATCAGGAACGGTCGTTTCACCAGATTGCCATTGCCACGCAACAGCGCCAGCGTCTCAGCCTCGCCCAGACCGGGCAATTTATCCGCGAGCTTGAGTTCGCGGTAATCGCGACCCGACGTGTTAAATAGCCGGCGGCGCTCGCCCTGCAGTGCCGCCAGCATCAAGCGCAACTCCGCCTGGGTGGGCGGCACCTCGCGAACCGGGCGCTCCTCAAACACCAGCCCGTGCTGCCCCAGCCACTTCACCGCCCGGCGGCAGGTGTCGCAATTTTTGTAAGTATAAACCGTGAGCACGCTCACCGCTTTTCGAAAATCTCCTGGAAGAAAACCTGCATCTGCGCCCAGGACCGGTGATCCGCCGCCGCATTGTAGCCGATCTTCCCGGTAAGTCCGTTTGTCGCCGCGAACTTGTCGGCTTCGGGATTGGTGAAAGCGTGCACCGCACCGGCATAGCTGATGAATTGAAAATCAAAGTTCCCGTCATTCATTGACTGCAAAAAGGCGTCCACCGCATCCTTGCCGACCAGTGGATCGACCGCACCGTGGCACATGAGCAGTTTCGCCTTCGTTTTAGCGGCGGCGTCCGCCGGCACGGGAATGAGACCGCCGTGAAAACTCACG
>JANYDX010000104.1 GCA_025363395.1 Verrucomicrobiota bacterium | reverse complement strand
ACCCGACCAGATACGTGCCCGCGGCCGTCATGCGCATGCGGCGCATCTGCGTGTGCACGGAATTCCCGGCGCCCTCCGGGAGCGCGTGCTCTGACTCGATCGTCATCGTTTTCGTGTTGATGAGCTGGAGCTTCGGCATCGGATTTTGGTTCAACCCGATCAGAACCTTGTCGGTGCCGATGGGTTGGCAGGTGTGGATCTCTCCGTTCGGTGGGACGTAATGCCAAACGACCTCCTTTTTCGCCGTGATCTCCTCGATGTACGTCATGTGCGAGTAGAGGACGTTGCCATTCGAGAGTAGCCAGATGTCGTCGAGCTCGTAGCTGCCCTGCGTGTCGTAAGTCCAAATGACCTTGCCTCCATTGGTCATCAAGATGCGATTGTAATTCTCACCCACGTACAGCATCGGATGCTGGGCCAACCCATTGCCGGGACGGATTGGCACGCTACCGCTGTAGTTTCGCGGGTTCGCCGCGGCCTCTTGCGGACCTCTGACTGGGACGTCCGGAGCGGCGAACGCGGACAGTACGTCAATCAGCGGATGCGCATTCATTGCGCCGCCGGCAGCTGTGCCTGCGCTCGCCATTGCGCCGCCGGCAGCTGTGCCTGCGTTCGACACCCTGCCGCCGGAATCTCCTCCGGCCGCGTCGCCCGCGCCTCCGGCACCCGTCCCACCCGTAGGCCCGCCGCCTGAGCCGCTTGCCGCGCCCGCCGTCGCTTGCCCCCCCGTAGTGTTGCCGCCGATGCCCCCTGTCAGGCTGCTTCCGCCGACGCCCGCGCTGGTCGTCGCCCCGGCCGTACCTACCGAGCCCGCACCATTGCTGGCGTCTCGTGCCGAGCTACCGGCACCACCGCCACTACCTGGCTGGTCGTTGCTACACCCGCCTAAGCTCATGAGCGTCACTGTGCTGAAGATCGCGACGGTTACTCCCAACGAATAGTGCACCATTGTTTTGGGTAGTGCCCGGCACGCATCCTGGCGGCTCACGGATCGTTTGGGTTTGCGATTGAACGCACTCGACCCCAACGAAGTGTTCGGTCGTGAACGATTTCGAAAATTTTTTGACAATATCGCGCGCGCCGCGGAGATATCGGCCTGACAGGCAACGCCGCGAAAACAAAAGCCGGTCTCAGGACGCACTGTCACTTTCACAGCTCCGAACCCTTTCCGGGACCACCGGGACCTCGAGGATGTCAGAATGAAGAATCGTTGGAGTTGGGTAGCACTAGCGGCGCTGAGCGCGTCATCCTCCGCGGGGTGTGCTTCGAGCACGAGCAACGCGGGTAGCACGAGCAACGCGGGCAGCGCGGGTAGCACGAGCAGTGCCGGTGCGCTGGGCAGCGCGGGTTTGGCCGGGAAGGCCGGTGGAGGAGCGCCGGCTGCGGGAGGCGCTCTCGGCAACGGCAGTGGCGGAACGAGTGACCTGCCGTTGGCCGGCTCGGGCGGCAGCAGTGGCCACGCCGGTGCATCGCAGGGGGGAAGTGGCGCCGGCAGTGGTTCGAGTGGCGCAGGCGGGCAGGGCGGCACGGACTCGGGCGGAGGATCCGCCGGCGGTTCAGTCGCAGGCGGTGGCGGGGCGACCGGTACCGGGGGTGGTTTCTCGGCCTGGTTCGAGGCCGAAGCCGTGCCGCCCAACGTGTTGACCAACGGCGCCAACATCACGACCTGCGCAGGCAGCGGCCAATATGGGCGCGGCGCGAACTGCGACCACGATGCGCTCAAGGAGGGCGCGCTCTGTTGCTCGGAAGGAAAACTAGCCGTCAGCCTGCTTGGGCGCGCCAACAACAATGCTGGCTCGGGCGTGGAGTTTCACAACGTATCCGTGCCTGCCGACGGCACGTACGATGTGACCTGGTGGTATCACTGCGGAGCCAACGACTTCTACGGGGACCTCCATTGCGGCGGACTTCATTATTCAGTCGGCTCTTCTTGTCGTCCACACTTGATTGACGTGAACGGAAAAGCAACGACGAGTGCGGCCGACCCTGCAGCACAATTTTATCAATTCCCCTGCTATCAGGGGGATTGGTCGATCATTCACGTCGCTACGACCGCCTTGCAGCTCAAGGCGGGTGACAACACCATTTACATCCACCCACCGCACGACGCCGTCTTGGACGCCGCGGACATCGACGCCATCCACGTGGTTTCG
>JANYDX010000275.1 GCA_025363395.1 Verrucomicrobiota bacterium | reverse complement strand
ACGCGATGAACGAGCGTGGCATCGCGGTAGTCGAAGACGAAGCCATGACTGCGGAGCTGGCGCGACTGGCCGACGATTTTCGTATGCGTGCGCCCAGCGAGGCACAACCGGAAGCTGGCAGCGGTGCGTCTCCCGCCCCACTCCCATCGACCCCGTCGTCCACTACCGCGCCGCTGCCCCGGCGAGTTCTCGTGGTCACCCACAACCTCGACCTCGAGGGCGCGCCGCTTTTCCTGGTCGATTACGCGCGTCATCTAGTTTCAGCAGGCGTGCAGTTGACCGTATTGAGTCCGGTTGATGGACCACTGCGCGAACGCTTCGAGGAATTCGGCGCCGCGGTGGCGCTGGTCGAGGTGGCCGCAATCTTTTCCGCTCCCTCGGCCAGCGCCGCGAAAAAGTTGATGGGCGATCTCGCTTTCGATTTTTCGCGCTACGATTTGGTCGTGTGCAACACGTTCACCACCTTCTGGGCGGTGCATGCCGCGAAAGCTGCCGAACGGCGCGTTTTGCTGTACGTTCACGAGAGCACCACTCCCGCCAGTTTTTATCACAGCCGGATGAAGCCCGAGGTCATTGCACTCGTGGACGACTCTTTCGGACTCGCCGACAGCGTGTCGTTCACCACGGCCTCCACCCGGAAATACCATACCGATTATGGTCGTCCCACCAACCACCGCCTGACCCCGGGCTGGATCGATGTGGCACGGATTGATGCGTGGCGCGCCCGGAATTCACGCGAGCAATTGCGCGAACGTTTCGCCCTCAAAGCAGACGAACTGCTGGTCACCAATGTCGGCACCATTTCCGGCCGCAAGGGCCAGCACATCTTCGCGCGCGCGGTGGAGCTGTTGTGGCAGCGCCATCCCGCGCTCGCCGCCCGCACCCGGTTTGTGATGTTGGGCGGGCGAAATTCCCCGTTCGATACGATGCTCGGGGAACTGCTCGGCCAGCTCAACCGCGCCAACCTCAAGGTGCATCCCGAGACGGCGGACTACCTGCCTTATTACGCCGCCGCCGATCTGTTTGTCTGTTCAAGTTTCGAGGAGTCCTCCCCGCGCGTGATCCTTGAAACAATGGCGTGCAGCACGCCCATTCTCAGCTCTGGTGTGCAAGGTGTGCCCGAGCTGGTGCGCCCTGATCTCGAAGCCACCCTGGTTCCTCCGGGCGATACGGTCGCGCTGTGCGAAGCCATGGCGCGCTTGTTGTTGTCGCCCGCCATCGGACGCTCACTCGCTGCGCGCGCCCGCGCGCGCGTCTTAAGTCAGTTTGAAGCGGGCATTCTGCTGCCCCGTCACGCCGTCCTCGCGGCGGAGGTCGCGGCCGGGCGGATCACTTGATCTCGACCGGACCGAGCATGGCCCAGTCACGCGTATAATTACCCTGCGGTCCCGGGCCGATCGTCAGCACGACGACGCCATCCTGCGCCAATTCAAAGGCATGTTCGACCCGTTGCATGCCACGGTCTGCTTCCGTGTCACGGGGATTGATCGCCCGAGTGAAGAGAAGATTTCTTCCACCATCGGGCATTTCCTCCTCGAGTCGGACTTCGATGCCGTCCGACCGGTCGCCCTCGACCAGTTTTTGATCGTAGGCTGCCGGGACGATTCCCACTTCCGCCGTGAAGGTGTGGCGTCCGCCGGAGGTTTTAAACCAAAAGCGGGTGTCGGGGTGTGCATTGTAAACTTTGCGACCCTCGTACTCAAACACCGTGGTGCCAAAGGTGGAGTAATACTTAAATGGCGTCGGCTTGATTTGGCTGAAATCGTCCTGATAGCGGTGCAACACCTTGGTCATTTCGAGCTCCTGCCTGAGCATCATGTTCGAATCCGCCGCCGCCGGATCGAGCAGTTCGATTTCCGGCACGTTGCGCAGAAATGCGGCCATTTGCGGCCGGATCTGCTCGTGAAGCAGCACCGTGGCATCGCGCCAGCGGAACGCCGGCCGCGGATCGATGTGAAAATACTTGGCGGCGAGTCCGATCAAATTCTGGTTATTCACCTGATCACCGTGCAACACGAGCGCGGTGACGTCCTCGCCCTCCAGCCGCTCAAAGGCCGGGACAATTTCGTTCCAGGTGGATTCGAGATTGCGGCGGATCATATACGCCCGGCGTTGGGCAAAATAGGGTGTCATCGAACTCCAATCGTCCCCCACGATGACCATCACCTCGTCCGGGGCCATGACACTGCGCAACGCGAGGGTCAGATTGCTGCCGCCATTGCTAATTTGCTTCTGGGCCGGATAAAAATGAACGACAAATCCGCCTGCCTGCAGGCCATAGATGACAAGCACCAGCGCCCACGCCGCCACGCGCGGCAGACGTGATTCAAACACTCCGCAAAGGGTCAGCCCAAACGCGAGCATGAGCGTGAAGGCACTGGCCACGTAGTAGTACTCGTGCCACGCATAGAGAATCGGAAACACCAGCTGCACGGCAAAAAACATGACAACCAGCAGTCCGATCAACGCCCACCAGCGCCGGGCAAAAACCAGCGCGAGCACGGCACAACCAGCCAGAACGGGGACCGAGGTCAGCTCGTGAAACAAAACCTGCCAGTGCTGCTGCCAGAGATCGGGCGAAAATCGCACGCCGGTGCCAAAATTGTATCCGCTCAACCTCTCGGAAATCAAAAAATTACCGGCCACCGAAAGCTGCTTGATTCCATCTGAATAGCGCACCCACCACACGGAGGCCAGGAAAGGAATCGCGACCGTCAGCGCACACCAGTTCCCCCGCTTGACCAGCGCCTGCATCCGCAGGGGTACAGGTTGACGCCAGTCCTCCCGGAACCACCACAAGGTCCAAAGGAAGGCAGGCGCCAGGAAAAATAAAAACGTCGTCACCTTCACCAGGCCGCAACCGGCGCCGGCAGCGGAAGCCAGCGCCAGCCACCACCCGTTTCGTTTCTCCACCGTGCGCACATAGCCGAGCATAAACCAGGAGCCAAACATCAGCGCCATGGTCTCGATCAGAAATGCCCGGGAATAAATAATGTAGAGTGGACAAGTCACGACCAGCCCAAGCGCCAGCAGCCGTCGGGACCGCGTCAGGCCGAGCCGGGCCAGCAGCCAGTAAAGCGCGGGCAACGTCAGATAAAAGCACGCCAGACTCACCCCTCGCCCGGCCTGGGTGAGCGTCACGTGCAATCCATCGGACACCCATACGACGGTCCATTGGTAGAGCGGAAACTCCATCGGGATGGACCACGGTTTGCCCAGCACCGGGGTCGGATAGGCGAGCGAAAAATTGTGTTCGCGTTGGATGAAGAAAGCCGAGACGGCGGTTTGGGTCTGTCGAAACTCACAACCGGGAAGATTCAAGCTCTTCCATCCCACCGTGGCACCCCAGCCATGGAAAACCAGCACCGCACAAAAAAGCCAGAGCGCGAGGCGATACTCGCGACGTTGGGTCTTCAGCATGACATTGCTTTCTGCCATGCGGTGAAAAAGGCGGTCCAGCCTCTTAATGCCAATATCATTTTGCGGGTTCGACGACGATGATAGCTTCGCTTTACAAGCCCGGTTTCCACCGCAATCTAACGCCCATCCCGCCCACCGCCTCCCGCATGCAGGAAACCACTCACGCATTCTTTTTTCTGGAGGACTACTCCAGCGGTGCCTTCCTGCCCGCCGCTCCCGTGCTCTTGAAAGGATGGGCGGCCGCAAAACCCGGGTATTTCATCACTGATCTCCGGGTCAGGCTGGGCGAGAGGATCTATCCTGCCTTCTACGGCCACCCCCGGCCTGACCTCGCCCGGTATTTCAAGGCACGCGAGCCCCACCTGCTCGCTGGATTCGAAGTTGAACTCGCCATCGTCCCCGGGGAAAACCGCCTCGAGTTCGAGTGCTGCGAAATATCAGGCCGCTGGCTGCCCCTGGGGATGATTGTTTTTACCGGCACACCCTGCCACATCATTCCCACCAAACCCAGCGGCACGGTGGGCGCCCACATCTTCACCCGGGCCCTGCGCCTGGTGTTGCAACCGACCGGGACCAGTTCGCCGACTGACTTCGCAGCCACCATCGCTGGATTTCTGCCGCTGCCGCACGTCACCCGTTATCCGGCGGTCCCTTTTCACGGACACCTGCATCATCCGCCTCCCTTGCAACGCGCAGAATTCGGCCGCGTGATTGTGGAAGGCTGGTTGTTTCATGAAACGAGGAAAATCCGCCGCATCGCAGCCACGGTCGATCTTCAGGCCTGGCAAATTCTCGAGCAAGCCGGAGCCCTCCCTTACGTCGCGGGACTTTTCCCTCAATTTCCCCACGCCGCCGCCTGCCGCATCCACGGTTCAATCGATGTGCCGGCTCAACTCCCACAACCGCTCAGCATCCGGATCTACGCCGAGCTGGAGGACGGAACCTGGCACCTCTGCCACGTCGAACGCAGCCATCTTTACGGCGACGAACAGCACAAGGCGCCCTATGCGCGCTTCAGCCTGATCCACTTTGCCCGCAGCGTCCGCGCCTTGCGGCAGGCTTGCCTGGCGAGAAATTTGGCGGTTCCAATCGATAAGTGGTTTTTCCGCGGCTTGCGCGAAGTCTGGATGGAATACCGCAGTCGCGCCCCACGATCAAGGTCGTTGCCCGGCGCAAATGTCGCGCGGCGCGCGACTGTTGCCGGTAAATTGCCTGCGACCGTCGTGCTGATCACGCACAATCTGAACTTCGAGGGCGCCCCGCTGTTCCTGTTGGAATACGCCGCGTATCTCGCAAGTGAAGGCGTGAAACTATCCGTCATCAGCGCCGGTGAGGGACCATTGCGGGCCAGGTTCGAAGCCCTCGGCGCCCGCGTCGATCTTGTCGACATCACCCCGCTCCTCAAGGCACCCGACGCCCGCGCCTTGCGCTCCGCTCTCCGCGCGTTGGGACAGCAAGTCAACCTGGACGCCGCCGATCTGATCGTGGCGAACACCCTGTCCACTTACTGGGGCGTGCATCTCGCGCAGCTCGCCGGCCGGCGCTCGCTGTTCTACATTCACGAAAGCACCACCCCGGATAGTTTTTATTTCGGTTACATGGCGCCCGCCACCCTGCCGGTGGTGAAGGAGGCTTTCACCCTGGCCACGCAGGTCTCGTTCCTCACGGAGGCAACACGCCGCTATTACCTGCCATATCTCACCCGCGCCAACCACAGCATCAACCCCGGGTGGATCGACCTGGCCCGCATCGATCGCTTCCGGGCCGAAAATCCGCGCGAACAGCTTAGGACCCAGCTCGGCCTCGCGCCCGTGACCCGGCTCGTGGTTAACATCGGCACCGTCTGCAATCGCAAAGGCCAGCATATTTTTGTCCGGGCCGTCGACTTGCTCTGGCGGCGAGAGCCGGAACTTGCCCGCCAATGTGAATTCCTGATGGTCGGGGGACGCGAGAGCATCTACGACCAAGCCATCACCGATCTGGTCGCGTACCTCGACCGACCCAATCTTCGGGTCGTGGCCGAAACGCCCGTGCCGCACACTTACTATGGTGCCGCCGAACTTTTCGTCTGCTCCAGTTACGAGGAATCTTTTCCCCGCGTCGTCCTCGAAGCGATGGCTTTCAATCTCCCCATCGTCAGCACCAACGTCCACGGCATTCCTGAAATGGCCCGCGCGGAAGAGGAAGCGGTGCTGGTGCCGCCAGGCGACAGTTCCGCCCTCGCCCACGCGCTGGCCCGGGTGCTCGCGGATCCAGAGCTGGCCAGATCGCTCGCTGATCGCGGCCGGAGGCGCGTCACCGCCCACTACGATTCCGCGCGCCTCCTGCCCCATCACGCCGCCCTCACCGGCGCGGTTGCCGCCCAGCCGGCCTGACCAGCGCGATAAGTCTGCGCTCAGTGCAGACCATCCGCGGCCGGCCGGGCGTGACGGTCGAATTTTAGATTCGCGAGATAAACCCAGTCCCACGCGGTGTCGCCGTATTGTCCCGGATCACTCCGCAGAATCAAGCGGGCTCCCGGCGCGAAAGGCGGCAGCGAGACGAGGGCCAGCTGAGGCTGCCGGTCGTCAGCCTCACGGCCTGAATGAACGTCTTGGCGCGCTCATCGCTGTCACTCAGGGCGACGAGGTAATTGAACTGCGACTCGGCGCCTAGGAAGATGGCCCCATGACCGGGAAAAAATATTCGTTGCTCGCGTAGTTGGAATTGGCCCGGAGGTTGTCCGCGGCGTTCCAGAGGCGCTTTTCGATGGCTTCGATATTTTCGGGCTGTGGCATGAACGACCGAGGACAACCGAGCGCCCGCCCAGCGGCAAGCATGGTGTTGAGACGGAGAGGTGTGCTGGTGGCAGCTCAGTGAGTCTCTACACCGCCGGGCGCAACCGCAGGGAGGCACACCGCAAGCTACCGCTCTGATGCAGGGCGGAGAAGCGCTGGGGCGGGTTATCGAGCCGAGGGTTGACCTGCCGGGGGAGGTTCGCAATTTGGCTCGGTTACTCCGACGAACTCTATGACCGCCCCGGCGTCCATCTTTCCCTTCCCCACTCCATGACCGGACCTGCCGGCTGGCAGTTCGCCGTGGAAATCCATCCACCTGACTGGCGTTTTTCCGCCGGACATTCCTGGGTGGGCGGCTGGATTTACGCCGGCGAACATCGTTTCATCACCGATCTGCGCGCGTGGATCGACGGTCGCGCCTTCCTCGGACTGCCCGGCTTGCCGAAGCCCGGACTGGATGAGAAATTTCTCGGGCGCGCAGGTCCGCCGTATGCCGGATTTGTTTTCCGCGTGGAACCACATCGCGGCGCGCGGTTGTTGCGCCTCGAGGCTCGCGATCCGGCGGGCTGCTGGACAGAGTTTTTCCGCGTTGCGATCACGGTGGATGACACCGCCATGGCGTTCCCGCCCCCCGCCGCACTCGGTCACCGCCTCCCGCAGCTAATGCTCGCCGTCCTGCGGTTGCGCTCCCAACTCCCCCACGCGCCCTGGCCCCTACTGGCCAATGAAATTATTTCAGCCGCATTGGCCGAGCCGCTGAATTCGCTGCCCGTTCCGCCTTTCCACGGCGCACTGGAAGAGCCGCGTGACAGCGGCTGGCTGCGCTACGGACGGCTGTCCCTCACCGGCTGGCTGGCGCACCGCACGGCGAAGATCACGCGGATCACCGCCCTCGTCGACGCCGTGCAGGAATCCACCTTGCGGCACGGTCTCGCCCGCGAAGACATCAGCGAGGTGTTCGCCGATCTGCCGGGAAGACAACACTCCCAGTTCGTCGGTCATGTTGATCTGCCCGCCAACCAAAGCTCACCCGCGCTCCTGAAGGTTTTCGCCGAGCTGGACAATGGCGAAAAACACCTGGCCTTCGCCCAGCGCTTCGTGCCCAAGGTGATTGCCGGCGGCGACATCGCGCTGCCGCCATTTTCGCGCGCGGATTTCGCTCGGGTGCTGTGGGCTTTGCGCGGCGCCGCGGCGAATTACGGGATTCCAGCGGGCCCGGCGCGCGAAATGATCGCAGGGGCCAAATCCGCTTGGGCCGCCTACCGCGCGGAAGCGCCACCAAAAAAATCCCGGACCAATTCATCGAGGGCGGAACGCACCCCCACCGCCTCGTCCCCGGAAATCAAAGGCACCGCGCTCCGCCCTTTGCGCGTGCTGATCGCCACCCACAATTTGAATTTAGAGGGCGCACCGTGGTTCATTTTTGAACTCGCCCGCTTCCTGAGCCGGCAGCCTCACGTCAGCGTTCGGGTCGTTTCACCCCAGGAAGGACCGATGCGCCGGGCGTTCGCCGACGCCGGCATGCCGGTTGAACTGATTGATCTCTCAGGGACCTTCCGCGCCGGGTCGGCAAAGGAATTTCGCCGTGCGCTCGCCACCGCGGGAGAAACGAAGATCGACTGGGCCAACACCGATCTGGTGATTGCCAACACCATGGTATCATTCTGGGCGGTGCATCTGGCGGAGGCGGCGAAAAAGCCGGCGCTGCTCTACGTGCATGAGAGTTCCCCGATCCGGCGCTTCTTCGAGCCGCTCCTGCCAGCGGAGCTCTTTCCGGTGGTTGAGGATGCCTTCCGCCTCGCCGAGCGAGTAGTCTTCACCGCGGATTCATCACGGCTCGTGTACGACTACCTCAACGAACGCGACAATGTCGCCCTCCTGCCGAGCTGGGTGGATGTGGCGCGCATCGACGCGTTTGCCGCGGCCCATGACAAAGCCGACCTGCGGCGCAAGCATGGACTCGATCCCGCCGCCGTCCTGCTCGTCAACATTGGCTCCGTCTGCGAGCGGAAAGGCCAGCACGTGTTTATCCGGGCCGTCGAGTTGTTGAAGGAGGAACTCCGCTTCACCTACCCGGGCCGCAAAATCCATTTCGTGATGGTGGGAGCCCGGCCCGGCCTCTATCTGGAAACACTCAGGCAGGAACTGCTGCTCTACAGACTCGACCAGGCCTTCTTCGTCCCCGAGTCGGGCGAGATCTATGATTTCTACCGGCTCGCCGATATTTTTGTGTGCACCAGTTTCGAGGAATCATTCCCGCGCGTCCTGCTGGAGTCTGCCATTTTCCGTCTGCCGATCATCTCCACCAACGTAAATGGCATCGCGGAAATGCTGGCCCCCGACGAAGCCTGGCTCATTCCGCCCGGTGATCGCTACCAACTGGGCGACGCCATCAAGCAGGCGCTCGTCGCGCACTTTGCCCACAACACCGACCGCGCCGACAAGGCTCGCACGACGGTAGAGCGCCGCTTTCACGAGGCCAATTCCCTTCCGCTTCATCTGGCCGTGGCCCGCGCCGCCGTCGGATCGCATCCCTGAGACATGCAGGAATCCCCCCTTTTTTTTCACCACTTGGAATGGCCCGCACCCGGTGCACGGGTCGCCGGACCGGTCGTGTGGCTGCGTGGCTGGGTGACCGGCAAACCGGGCTTTAACTTCACCGACGTCCGCGTCTCGTGCGCCACCGGGATTCATCTCGGCGTGCTGGGGCTGCCGCGCACGGATCTCGCCGCGCATTTTAAATCCGCGCAGCCCTGGCTGCCGGCGGAATTCATCGTCGGTGTGCCGCTGCCCGATGGCCCCGCGGCGCTCTCCGTGGAAGTCATGGACGAATTTGGCAACTGGCACGGGCTGCAATCACTCGACCTCGTCGTCGCGGCCGATGGCGCCCGCAGTGCGCGCGTCGAAGGCGAAGTGATCGCCCACGCTGGCGGGAGCAGCACGACCCGCGTGCCGCACATTCCTTTTCACGGACACCTGGATCAACCGGATCTCTCACCGCCCGTGCACCATGGCCGCATCGAAGTATTCGGCTGGCTGCTGCACGAGACCCACGCAATCCGCGCCGTCTTCGCAACTCTCGATGGAGGCGTCTTCAACGTCCTTGGGTCCGGACAGGCCGATGACACTCTCGCCACCAAGGTGCCCCAACATCCAGCGGCTCGTCATGCGCGGGTGCGTGGAGGCGTCGATGCTCCTCCCACTCTCACGAATCCCGCGTGTCTGCGCGTCTATGCGCAGTTGGCGGATGGCTCGGTGCATCTTTGCTTCGCTCGGCGGCTCATTCTTCTGACGGAAACGCCGGTGAAGGTAAGCCCGCTGGAAATAATTTCCTATCCGACCAACGCAGCCTTGCCCGCTCTGCCCTCCGGTCGTCCGCGCCGGCTGCTGCTCGTTGTGCGTACGATGCAACCGGACGACGCCACGTTGCGCGCCCTCGATGTGACTCGCCAGCTGACGCCATCGGGCCGGTGGGCCACGCGGCTGGTCGCGGCGGAAGACGGACCTCTAAAAGAAACATTCGAAGCGAGTGGCTGCGCGGTGCAAATCGTCAACCCGCTCGCCTACTTCGCTGCGACCCAACCCGCTGCCACGGAAACCGCACTCAACGCGCTCGCCCGTGAAATCTGGTGGAGACACCTCGATGGCGTGGTAATTTTTGATCCAGGCAGCATTTGGGCTGACCGTTTGGCCCGGCAAAAAAACCTGCCCGTTTTCCACGACCCGGCGGATTCCATCGCGTGGTTTTCGCCTTCGGCCGTTTTCACCTTCGATCCCGAAGGCAGGGTGAACGCCCCCATTCGCGGCCTAGCCGCCCAAGGCGCGGGCGTGCTGTTGCATGCCGCCGCGCACCTGGCGCGTTATGCTTCCTTCTCGCGCCCGTTGCTCGTGACCGATGTTCGCTATACTCCGGAGGAAAATCTTTTCCAAGCCACCTGGAGCCGCAACGACCCCGCCGCCATTTCCACCCAAACCACGGCGAACTCGTCGTGGTTCCGGTCAAACGACGGACTACACTCACTAGCCGCGAGCGCGGTCGTCTGTCCGGCTTTCACCGGACACCCGCATCGCACGCTGCTTTCAGCGCTCGCGGCCGGTGTTCCACTGATCACCACACCCTCGCGACTACTGGCGGCGACGTTCGGAGTGAATGAAGTGACATTCGTCGCCGCCGGCAATCCACTCGCACTGGCCCACGCCATCATCGATACGCTCGCCAACCCGGCCGACCGCGAACGCCGCACAGCCGCCGCCGCGCGCCTCGTGGCCACCCACCATTCCCCGGCGCTGCAACTGCTGCACTGGGAACGCGGGTTGGAGGCCGTCATCGGAGGTTGATCGCCGGCGGGCTTGCGCCCGGCTCGCGCCTTTGTCTTAGTTTGCGCTCCTAAAACGTGAACGAAAACGCCTGTTACATTTTTGATGTGGAAGAACCCCGCCAGTGGGTTTTCACCGGCGAGCCCGTCTGGATCAGCGGGTGGTTTGTGTCGAAGGTCGACGCGGTTTTTTCCGATGTGCGGGGGATGATCGACGGCGTGCCCCACATGGGAATTTTCGGACTGCCGCGCGAAAACATCGAGCGCCTGTACCGCGGCTACTTCGGCCTGCCCCACGTCGGATTTTCGCTGCGGGTGCTGCCGCCCATCGGCGCCACTTCACTCCGCTTGGAACTGCTCGACGCCGGCGGTCGCTGGGTGGAAATCTGGCGGAGCGAAATCAAGGTGACCCGCGGCCCGCGACCCGGGGCCCGCATCAATCCCGGCATGGTGTCCGACCAGCTGCGCAAACTGCTCCAGGCGCGCCGCGCCGATCCGATGGGCGATCTGACGCCGCTCGCCTCCAACCTCGCGTTGGAGGCCGCCGCCCTGCCGCTCGACACGCTACCCAATCCGCCTTTTTTCGGCGCCTTGGAAAACCCGCTGCTCACCGGCGGCTCGCAATTCGGCAAACTCAAAGTGGAAGGCTGGATCATCCATCAGGAACAGCGCATCCGCCGGCTCATCGCCACGACGCATCCGCTCGCCGACAACGAAATGGATTACGGCGACCGCGAACGAGCCGAGGCCGGCCAACTTTTTCCCAATCACCCCTACGCAGCGCGCTCACAATTCTTCGGCATGGTCGATATCGACGAGCGCGCCGGCGATCCGGTCTGCCTGAAAATTTTTGCCGAACTCGAAGATGAGACGCGGCACCTGGTGTTTGTGCGGCGCTTCTATCAGCGCGGCTGCATTCAAATGGAACGGCCGCTGCCGGAGTTCAGCCGTGCCACTTTTCTTGAAGCGGTCAGAACGTTGTGGGCCGGGTGTCGCCGCGCCAATGTCGCCGCGGGCGAATGGGGTGATTTCTGGCGTGGTTG
>JANYDX010000086.1 GCA_025363395.1 Verrucomicrobiota bacterium | reverse complement strand
CGCTGAACCGGATCGTGAACGCCTACATCGAATTTGCCGAGCTGCGGGCGCTCCAGCGCAAGGTGATGACGATGCGGGATTGGATCCTCAAGCTGGACGAATTTCTGAAACTCTCCGAGCACGAGTTGCTAGACCACGCGGGCAAAATCACCGCCGAGCAGGCAAAGAAAAAGGCGGAGCTGGAATACGACCGATACCGGAAGGTCGTGGACGCCCAGCCGCGCGGCGTGGATTTGGATTTTGAGCAAGCGGCGACGGAGTTGAAAAAATTACCCAAACCGAAGAAACCCAAGCCGCCGAAGCCATGAACCATCCCGTCGCCATTCCCTCCGTCTCCGTCATCTACGCCCGCGATGGCAGTTCCATGCGCGCGAACGCAATGGGCATGCGGCCCATGCAGGAACGCGCTTACCAAAAGCGTGGCGAGCAGTATCTCCTCATCAAGTCAGCCTGCTCATGGAGCAGGTGCTGGCCCCGCGCTTCGAGTTTCGACCGAAGAACGCGAACAGCGTCGCGGCCGTCGGCTACGATTACGGACAGGGCGGTTACGATCCCAATAAGTGCAACGTGGGCGTGAACCCCGAGACCGGTCGCGTGCAGTTGGAAATCAAAGGCCTCGCCGAGCCCAAGAGCCAGGAAGCGGAGCGCATCTGCCGAGAGGATTTGAACGAGTTGATCACGGCCTTCGTGCAGGACAAGACGACGGTCGAGCGCGGTATGTTCGACCCGGAGTTGGTGGCCGAAGAGCTGACGCAGGTTCGCATGGGAAAGATCGTGAAAGAAAAATTTCCCGGTCTGGGCGAGGAGGATCAAGAAGCCGTCCGCCAGCACGCCATCGCCGCACTCAATCTCGTGCAGGCGGCCAAAAAGGAATTGCTTGATGGCGGAGGAAACACCGCGTCGACGCCCAATACCTCACTCATTGATGGTGTGCGTAAGTATGCGCTCTCTGTGACCGAACTCGACATCGACCTGATCGATCGGATCAACCCTTTTGGTGAGGCCTACGAGATTCTGGCGAAATCCATGACTCCTGAGCGTTTGAAGATTGTTTTGGAAGTCATCGCGGCCCGGCGAGTGAATCTCACTCTCGAAGAGGCCCGCGACCTGGCCAAACGAGCGCTCCGTTTCAAACAAGAAAAGGGCCGGCTCCCCTCGCTCACGGCGATGGATCCGTGGGAGAAGCGGATGGCCGAGGGCATCGCTTTCCTGCAAAGAAAAGCGAAGGAGGGCGGCTCCAATGGCTGACGAGATCAACGACGAAGACATCGAGTTGCTCGGCGAACTGGGCGTCGAGGTCGAATCCGCTGTCACCGGCGGACGCACGGCCAAGGAGCAGCGCATCATTGCGGGCTTTGAGGAAATCGAGCGCTTTGTGGAAGAGCATGGCCGGTTGCCCGAACATGGCGAAAGCCGCGACATCTTCGAACGGCTTTACGCGGTGAGGCTGGATCGCATCCGGGAGTCCGCTGAGTGTCGCGAGGTGTTGTCGGGATTGGACTCACGGGGGCTCCTAGGTCCCGACAGCGAGGCGCGTGACATGCGTGTCGAAGAAGTGCCCACCGATGAAGCCTTGCTGGCGGCGTTGGGCGTACCGGCGGAACTGGCGGACGACGTGACCAAACTGGTGCATGTCCGACCGCGCGAAGAAATCAAAGCGGCGGAAGAAATCGCGCAGCGGAATCCTTGCGTGGATTTCGCCGAATTCAGGCCGCTCTTCGAAAAGATACAGAAAGAGTTGGCGTCGGGCGAACGTCACACGCTGCCTTATAAGGACAATGCTGAAACGAAGAAAGGCGACCTGTTTATCCTCGATGGCCAGAAGGTGGTCGTCGCGGAGATGGGCGAGCCATTCGTCAGCGATTACGGAAAGCCTGATCGCCGTTTACGGGTGGTTTATGATAACGCGACAGAGAGCGACCTGCGGCTGCGTTCGCTCCAACGGGCGTTAAACAAGGACAAGGCGAGTCGTCGCATCACCGAGCCGGATTTTGGGCCGCTATTCTCAGGAGAGGAATCGGAAGATGATTTGCCGACGGGCTATATTTACGTGCTCAGGAGTAAATCGGAACATCCATTCATCGCGGAACACAGGACGGCGATTCATAAGATTGGAGTGACTGGAGGAGAAGTGAAAAACCGGATTGGAAACGCGAAGAAAGATCCAACCTACCTTCTCGCCGACGTCGAAATTGTAGCGACCTTTAAGCTCGCGAATATTAATCGGAAGCGACTGGAAGTACTTCTTCACAAGTTTTTCAGCAACGCTCGATTGGATTTGGAATTGAAGGATCGTTTCGGTGCTCAAGTGGAACCAAAGGAGTGGTTTCTCGTTCCTCTAGACGTGATTGAGGAAACGATTCAAAAGCTCGTTGAGGGCACCATCGAAAATTTCCAATATGAGCCGAAGACTGCGCGGCTTGTCGGAATCTAATTTTGGAGAAATTGCTACTCGAACCCGAAAAACTCCGCCATGTCGCGGCGGTCTTTCTTGCTGGGGCGGCCGCGTTCGCGGGCGAGCATGTGTTCGATGCTGGCTTGTTTGGCGCGTTCGTATTCGGCGAGCGGCGTCAAATCCTCCACGTAATCAGCGAGTAGTTTGGCGCCGACGCGGGTGCGCGGAAGGCCGACCACTTTCAACGTGCGGGTGACTACGCCGACTCGTACGGTGATGGTTTCGCCGACGTGGATGTCGCGGCCGGGTTTGGCTTCTAGCTCGCCGATCAGAACTTTGCCAGCGCGGCAGGCGGCCGTGGCTTCCGGGCGTGTCTTGAAAACGCGCACGCTCCAAAGCCATTTATCGAGCCGGGGATCGTCCATGGATGAAAAGTGAAATTCATTGCCGAAAAAGACAAGCAGTGGAAGTGCACGGATGAAGCGACTGAGACAGTCATCGCAACTGGGATTAACCACCGAATACACGGAATACGCAGAATATAAAAAGTCGAAAACTTCGGTGTATTCCTCGTGTTCTGTGGTTAAAAGGTTTGGGATTTAGGTTCTGCGCCCACGCTGTATTTGCCGCCTCGATCTTTCGGAAACATGTCCAGTTGCGCTGGAATAAAAGGTGGATACGATCCTCCCACGTTCATGAAAGTCCGACTCCTGTTTACCCTTCTTTCCTTCATTGCTGCCATGACCACTGCCGAGGCTGAGACCAAACCCGCGTCGAAAACTGAATTTGCCACCTTTGGCGGCGGATGCTTCTGGTGCATGGAGGCGGTGTTTCAACGCCTGCCGGGAGTAATCCACAGCGTGAGCGGCTACTCCGGCGGTCAGACGGTCAATCCCACGTACGAGGACATTTGCTCGCACGGATCGGGTCACGCCGAGGTGATTCAAGTGGAGTTTGATCCGGCGGTGATCAGCTATGAAAAGCTGCTGGAGGTTTTCTTTGAGTCGCATGATCCGACCACGCTCAACCGCCAGGGCCCGGACACCGGCGACCAGTATCGCTCCGTGATTTTCTATCACAACGAGGAACAGCACCAGACTGCGCTCCGCGCGAAGACGACGGCCCAACCCCTGCACGCGGACCCCATTGTCACTGAGATCGTGCCATTGAAAAAATTCTGGCGCGCCGAGGATTACCACCAGGATTATTTCAACCAGCACCCGGGCCAGGGTTACTGCTCGTTCGTGATCAAGCCCAAGGTTTCCAAGCTCCAAAAGAAGGGCATCATTTCGAAGGACTGAACCGGGCGGTAGGGCGCGGATTCCGCTCCGCGCTTGATCGGCGCGTTAGCCTCACCTTCGCCGACTCAGGTGCCGGCTTGGGCGCGCAGGCGGCGCTGTTTCACCATGCCATCCGTGATCCGGTCCAGCCAGCGGATAAAGCCGATCGGGTGTGGGCTGAGGAACTCCCTGGCCTCTGAGGATTCACCGTGTTTGTAGAGGATGCCCGGAATGATGCAGGTGCCGAATACCCAGTCGGCCACGGGCAAGGTGAAAAATCCGGAGATGGCCTCGTTGCAATCGATCACGGCGTGGTGACGCAGGTGAAAACTGTAGATTTTCCGCCAGAAGCCGCCCCAGCGCGGGTGCTCGATGAGCGGTCCCCATTTTTCAAACGACCAGTGCTCGATGGCATGGAAAATTTCGTAGAGTGCGAGGGAGGACGCCAATGCGCCAAAGCCGGCGAGAAACCAAGGGAAGGACGGAACAGCCCATTGAAGGAGCACGAAGAGCGGTGTGAGCAGGACGGCAAAGATGACAAACGTATACCAAGGGAAAAAGGACGCCTCCTGCTGTTCCTTCGCTGTGATCGGATAGAAATTTTCGACGAAGTTGACCTCCATTCCTCCCGGGGTGCGTCGGCGCGTGATGCGGGTGAGGCTGTGGTGGTGCGTATGCTGGCGGTAGAAGTAACTCAGGATTTTGACCACCGGTTTGTGGAGCACATAGCGGTGGAAAAAATATTCCATGAAGCAATTGAACAGCGAGAGGCCAAGAAAACCGGCCGGCAGCTTCCAGAACGCGCCGCCGACCTGGGCGTGCCAGACGGAGTGCGGGGCGAGCAGCCAGAGCAGGGCGAGAGAGCCGGCCAGCGAGAGGGCAACGACAAAGAGGAAGAGAGCCAACGAGAATTCTTCCTCCACATGGGGCTTGGTGGAGATGCGTTCAGCCATGGCGCCAAACTGCTCCGTTTGGGTCTTTTTTGCAAACGCGATATATGTTTCTCCGGCTCGCTTTTCAGGAATTCTCCGTACACTCGCACGCATGCCTGAAGAACCGTCCCCTGAGACCGCTGGTACTGTCGTGACCCTGGACTTTGTTCGCCACCGCAATGCCCTCCTCGTGCGCGCCGACCTCAGTTCGTTGTTTACGGACTACTACCTGCACCTGGCCGACCACAAGTTGCGCTACACGCCGGAACAGGACGTGATTTTCAAACACGCGCTCGCCGCCTTCACGCTGCACTCCGCCTCGCGGCCGTTGAATGAACACCTGGCGTGGACCCTTAATTTCCAGGAGCCCCGCCTGAACCTTTTCCTCGCGGGCGACAATGAGGACTGCACCGTGATCGGCCGGCTCTTCACGGAAAATGTCAGGCCGGCGGAGCACAATACGCTCTACAGCGATATCCTGGCGCGGCGCGGGGCCGAGCCGCGGCGGAGTGTGGTTAATTTTTTCGGCAGCGACGCGTTTGCGGCGGCGGCGGATTATTATGCCCGCAGTGAACAGCGCCCCGTTCGGTATTTCGCCCTGGGTGGCGACGAGCATGCGATGCTGGTGTCCCATCCGGATTGTGATGTCGCCTGGTTCAGCTCGGTGGACGCCGCGGCCATCCGCGAGCTGGACAAAGCGGAGACCCTGGCCCGGATCGAGCGGCGCGCCTACGAGTGGCACTGCGGCTGCACGCAGCAGAAAATCCTCGCCGCCATCGCCCCCGCTTTTCGCGCGGATCCCGAGGGAATTTTTGGCGAGGGTGAGTCCATCCGGGTGGAGTGTCCGCGCTGTGCCGCGCAACACGTGCTCACTCGTGAAGCGATGGAAGCTTATCTCGCCGGGCCGCAAAAGGGCGGCGCATGAGCGCAGTCTGGCAGGACATTGTCGCAGGAGCACTCGGAGCGGGCTGGCTGGAACAACTGGCGACAGTGCTGGGCGTGGTCTTTGTGTGGCTGGCGATGCGTGAGAGCCTGTGGAATTTTCCCGTCGGTCTGGTGCAAGCGGCGATTTTCGGCTGGGTGTGTTTCGAGGGGAGGCTTTATTCGGAAACGGTGCTGCAGGGATTTTTCTGTGTGGCGATGATCTACGGGTGGTGGCACTGGGCCCGGGGTGGACGCGACGACCAGCCACTCGCGGTCCAGCGTTTGAGCGTGGCCGAAGCGGCCTGGTGGGTCGCGGGTACACTCGCTTTGTGGGCCGGGTGGGGCTGGGGCATGGCGCGGTTCACCAACGCCGCGCTGCCGTGGTGGGACGGGTTTGTGTTCGCTTCCAGTGTCGCGGCGCAGTGGCTGCAATCCCGGAAGGTACTGGAAAACTGGGTCGGCTGGATCATCTCAAACACGGTGGCGGTCGGAGTGTTTTGGGTGAAAGGCTACTACTGGTTTTCTGTGCTGTATTTTCTGTTTTGGCTGATGGCAATTGGTGGGTTGCGGGCGTGGTTGAACTCGTGGAACACCCAGTATGGCGACTGACGCAACAGTGAAACGGATCGCGGTTTTCGGTCCTGAGTCCACGGGCAAGACGAGGCTCGCGGAAAAGCTGGCCGCGCACTTCCGGGTGCCGCTGGTGCCGGAGTATGCGCGCGAATTTTGGGACCGGCACGGGGCGATCACGTTAGAAGACATGCTGCCGATTGCCCGGGAACAATGGCGGCGCGAGGACGAAGCCGCTCTGCTTGGCTTAGGCTCCGAAGGACAAGCTCCAGTGAAACTCATTATTTGTGACACCGACGCGCTGACCACGATGCTCTGGAGCGACCTGCTGTACGGGACATGTCCGGAGGAACTGCGGCGCGTCGTGGAAAAGCGATCAAAGCAATATGCGTTGTATCTGCTCCTGGACATCGATGTGCCTTTCGCGTCCGATCCCCAGCGTTGCTTCCCCGATCCGGCGGACCGAGAGAAGGGCATGAAGATCTGGCGTGGGGCACTGGAGCGGCGGCAATTGCCATTTGAATTGATCCAAGGCGATTGGGCGGAACGCGAGCAGCGGGCAATGGCGGCGATTGAGCGGGTGTTGGCGGACTGAGGACTGTGGAGTGCGTGCGCGAAGGATGAACATGCGGGTGGGCGTTCATTAGTTCCGCGGCGCGCATCAGGGGAGGAGGCGCGCCATCAACGATAGTCTTACACGATGGCTGCGCTATTCGCTTGCGGTTGTGCGGCTGGATTCTTCGCTTCGGATTGAATGACGATTTCCGAGGATTATGGGCAGCGCTTTGGCGGACTGGGCCGGCTTTACGGCTCG